>JARXAV010000178.1 GCA_029865665.1 Flectobacillus sp.
CCGATGCTGTAAATTACTACGATATAGGTATCAACTGGTTAATGTCTGGTCATGGATCTAAATTAACCCTAGCTTACCAAGATAGACCTATTTATTCAACAACCGATTACAAGGTTTCTGAAAGAAAAGGTACCGTGTTAGTTCAATATCAGGTTTTCTTGAATTAATAGAACAAGTAGGGTCTGATAGTGTAACATATTAAAAATTAAGTTTTTAAGACCATTAAGTTTAGTTAAATAGTGTTAAATTGGACTTAATGGTTTTGGAAATTTAGTCTTTATTACTATATTTAATAGTCTATTCAAACAAGGTTTATCTTATAAAGATTGATTAATTATGAACTCTTTAAAACGTAACAAATCCTATTTTTACCCGTTGCTGTTATTAATGGCAATGGTTATTGGATTGTTGGGTGGAGAAAGTAGTCATAGTAATGCTTCTCGTACAGACATTCTTCGTAAGTATTCTCATACTCCCTCAAAAAATGTTGTTAATCTTGAACATCATCTAATTTTGGATGATAATCAAGAGGAGACAGACGAATGCCATGCTTCAAATAGTACTTATATTTTAACAAGCGAAGCTTTAAATCAATCATTACCACTTGTACATTCTTTTACAAAAACAAGTTTACTTTGTTCTAGTCCACTAACTTCTCAAACGAAGTTATTTCTACTCTTCTGTACGTATCTTATTTGATATACGTATAAGCTCATCCATATCGTAATAAATACAAAGTGTTTAGTATTCCTTTATGCTGCAATTGGTTTTCAATAGACTAATTGTCAGTGCTTTGTGTTTGTAAACTTTTATATCATCCAATTAAATAATACCTGAACATTATGAAGGTCAATGTAATTTGGCTGTCTATTCTGTGCGTATTTTTTTACGTTACAGCATCAGCACAGTCATCGGATTCACTAAAGATTTCTTTAGAGGATGCAGAGCAGCTATTTGTTAAAAACAACATGACATTACTGGCACAAAAGTATAATATTGATGCGGCTAAGGCTGCCATTATACAAGCCAAATTATTGCCCAATCCTGTTGTGAATTACGAACAAACGCTCAACACGAAAACCACCGTTGCAAATGATGTGTCAATCGGGGCATTTGGTCAACATGCCTTGCAAGTGCAGCAGCTAATCCAATTAGCTGGAAAGCGTCAGAAGCTGGTTAATGTAGCCAAGATAAGTGCGGAGATTCCTGAGTATCAATTCATGGAAATAGTGCGGGAACTCACCTATCAGTTAAGAACGAGTTTTTATGCGATTCACTTTTTGCAGAAAACATTGAGTACCTACGGACAAGAAATAACTACGTTAAACAGACTGGTTACGGCCTATAAAGAACAGGTAGCTCTTGGTAACGTACCTGCAAAAGAGGTTATTCGTTTGCAATCGTTTATGGTTACGTTAGAAACGGAACGCAGTGATATATTGAGTCAAATCACTGATAATCAAGCTGCTTTTAAGATTCTGACAGGCGATGCCTCTGTGGTTGCAATTGAACCTGTGTTGAAAGAACAAGACCTAGTAAGCAAAAATATTGACGCTCTAAAATTAGGAGAGTTAAGCGACTTGGCACTAGAACAACGCTTCGATCGTAAAATTCAAGAAGCGAGTGTGCGTTTGGCTTCGGCAACAATTGAGTTACAAAAATCGCTTGCTAAGTCAGATTTGACGGTAGGGTATAGTTTTGACAGAGCTGGTAGTTATTTGAACAATTATCATGCGATAACCGTATCAATGCCTCTGGCTATTTTCAACAAAAATCAAGGAAATATTAAAGCGGCTGAAAGTACACTTCAAGCTACTCGTAAAAACTCAGAACAGTTAGATGTTCAGATAAGTAATGAGGTGTTACAGGCCTATCTAAAAGCAAAGGATGCAGATCGTTTATACAAGGCGATTGATAAAGATTACCTGAGTAATTTCGATGGACTTATTAGTGGCGTAATTGAGAATTATGCAAAACGAAATATCACCTTACTCGAATTTACCGATTTCTTAGAATCGTATAAAAATACGGTAAGTCAAATCAATACCCTTAACAATGCACGGATTCAGACGATTGAAAACTTGAATTTTGTAGTTGGTAAAAAAGTCCTTTAAGTAACATAATTTAGATAAAACCATGAAAAAGTATATAAGTAGTATTTTATTGCTCACTAGTATGTTGAGCGTAGTATCGTGTGGTAAGAAAGCCGAGACTGAAGACACTAGTGCAAAGCCCTTTGAACTTTCTCCTCGATTAGTAAAGGATTTAAGTTTAGCCGAAGCTCACTTAGAACCCATTCAGTCTGCCTTGCAGTTGACTGGCAAAGTAGCTCCTTATGAAGATAAACAAGTAAAAGTTTCGCCATTAGTAGATGGTGTAATTGAACGTATTTCAGCGAGTTTGGGAGACTTTGTTAAAAAAGGACAAATCTTGGCAGTCGTTCACTCTTCGGATGTCGCAGATCTTGAAAATCAGACGGTTAGTTCTACTTCCGATTTACTTTCGGCTCAAAAGAATTTACAGGTTCAAACCGAAATGTTTAAAGCAGGTTTAGCTTCGGAGAAAGACGTGATTTTTGCTAAAAATGATGTGTTAAAAGCTCAAGGGTCATTGAAAAGAGCAAATGCTGTTTCGAATATCTACAATGTTAGAAACGCTCTTTATACCTTGAAAGCCCCAATTTCGGGTTATGTGATTGAAAAGAATAACTCAATTTCAGACAAAATGTCTTTCCATGAAGGTGAAACAGGTTCTTTCTTTACCATTGCCGATTTATCTAAAGTACAAATTGTAGCCAATGTGTATGAAGCTGATTTAGCCAAAATCAAAATTGGTGTGCCAGTTGAAATTAAATTGATTTCATATCCTGATAAAGTATTTTCTGGAAAAATAGACCGTATGAGTAATGCTCTTGATCCATCAACAAGAACCTTACAAGTACGTATCAATTTAGAAAACCCTTCTTATTTGATGAAACCAGATATGTTTGCTCAGGTAAGTGTGAATTTTAATAGTAGTAATCGCAGTGTAGCTATTCCGTCGTCAGCAATTATTTTTGATCAAAATAAGAATTATGTAGTAGTCTATAAAGACCCGAAGCATTTGGCTGTTAGAGAAGTTCAAATTGCACAGCAGAACTCCGAAAAAACCTATATTTTGAGTGGATTAAAAGAAGGTGAAACGGTGTTGAATAAAAATCAATTATTGGTGTATAATGCACTCAATCAATAGGATAGCTTGTGTTTGAGTACCTTGTTCTTCGTGAAATGAATGCATTAAGTTAATTTATTCCAATTGGTCTTATGAAAAAATTACTGGCGTTATCGCTTAAATATAAATTTGCGGTTTTTTTCTTTACCGCTGTTATCGTCGTTGGAGGGGTGACCAGCTTTATGAATACCCCCATTGATGCTTTTCCTGACGTTACCAATACGCAGGTGACTATTATTACGCAATGGTCTGGAAGAAGTGCCGAAGAAATTGAAAAGTTTGTGACAGCTCCCCTAGAGATTGCCATGAATGGGGTTCAGAAAAAAACAACGGTTCGTTCTACCACCTTATTTGGCTTGTCGGTTGTGGTGGTAATGTTTGACGACGGGGTTGATAATAACTTTGCTCGTATTCAAGTAAATAATGCCTTACAGGGACTCAGCCTGCCCGACGGCGTTGATCCAGACATTCAGCCGCCTTATGGGCCAACAGGGGAGATTTTTAGATATACCCTAGAAGGCCCCGCTCAAACATCTCGCCATTTGAAAGAGATTCAAGACTGGATTGTTGACCGTAATTTACGTTCTGTTCCAGGTGTGGCTGATATTGTAAGTTTCGGAGGGGAAGTAAAAACCTACGAAATTAGTGTAAATCCGAACTTATTACAGGATTATGGCATTACACCATTAGATGTTTTTAGTGCGGTTGAAAAAAGTAATATCAATGTTGGTGGCGATGTGATTACCAAGAATAATCAAGCCTACGTTGTGCGTGGAATTGGTTTGTTGAAGAACATTCAAGATATTCAAAATATCTTGGTGGATAATCTAAACGGAGTGCCGATTTATGTAAAGACGGTGGCTACCGTAACGGAATCAGCGCTACCTCGCTTGGGTCAGGTTGGGCGTGAAGATAACAACGATGCTGTAGAAGGAATTGTGGTAATGCGTAAAGGTGAAAATCCTTCGGAGGTTATTGCAAATTTGAATTTGAAAGTAGAAGAACTTAATTCCAAAATTTTGCCAGAAGGAATTAAAATAAAAACGTTTTATAACCGTCAAACGCTCTTAGATTTCTGTATCGAAACCGTAACACATAACCTGTTGGAAGGAATTGTGTTGGTAACATTGATTGTATTAATTTTCTTAGCCGACTGGAGAGCTTCTCTGATTGTGTCGATGATTATTCCGCTGGCACTATTATTTGCATTTACCTGTTTGAAGTTACTGGGGATGAATGTAAATTTACTGTCACTAGGGGCTGTCGATTTTGGAATTATCATTGATGGAACTGTGGTGGTGGTAGAAGGCTTAATTGTGGTACTTGCTCATAAGGCGGAAGAGGTTGGAATGGAGAGGTTTAACAAGCTTGCGAAGCTATCCATCATAAAAAGAACAGGTTCTAGCATGGGTAAAGCAATTTTTACATCCAAAATTATCATTTTGATTGCTTTATTGCCCATCTTTGCATTTCAGAAAGTAGAAGGTAAAATGTTTTCGCCTTTGGCATGGACTTTGGGTTCTGCTTTAGTGGGTGCTTTAATCTTTACGCTTACCTTAGTACCCGTGATGGTGAGCCTATTGATGAATAAGAATGTGCAGGAAAAGAGTAACTTCATTGTGAATTTCATTATGAAAAATTCAATGCAAGCTTTTCATTATTGTTTTAAACATAAAAAATTTACCTTCTTGAGTACCGCTATTATTACCGTAGTTGGTTTCTGGACGCTTACAATTCATGGTACGGAGTTTTTACCGCAATTAAATGAAGGTTCGATTTACGTACGTGCAACCATGCCAAGAAGTATTAGTTTAAACGAATCAGTTCGTTATGCTAATTCGATGCGTAAAGTGTTTGAAAGTTTTCCAGAAGTACGACAAGTGATGTCGCAAGCTGGTCGTCCGAACGATGGTACTGACCCAACAGGTTTCTACAACGTAGAATTTCATGTGGATATTTACCCTCAGAAAGAATGGAAAAGTGGTCTTTCTAAAGCGGAACTAATTGACAAAATGCAAGCCAAATTAGACGGCTTTCAGGGTGTTAGTTTAGGCTTCTCCCAGCCAATTATGGATAACGTGGAAGAAGCGGTTTCTGGGGTAAAAGGCTCTATTGCCGTAAAAATTTATGGGAACGATTTTGACTTCCTAGAAAACGAAGCGGAGAAGGTCGAAAAGGTCTTACGCAAGGTAAAAGGGATTGAAGATTTAGGAATTATTAGAAATTTAGGTCAACCTGAGCTAAGAATTGAACTAGATCAGCAAAAAATGAATTTCTATGGTGTACAGACTGCTGATGCGGAAGCGGTAGTTTCAATGGCAATCGGTGGTCAAACAGCCAGTCAGTTATATGAAGGGGAACGAAAATTTGATATTCGAGTACGTTTTCAGTCGGAATATCGTAAATCGGAAGAAGAAATTGGAAACTTAATGGTACCAACCTTGAGTGGCACAAAGATTCCTATTAAACAAATTGCCGTTATCAAAACCCTTACAGGCCCTAGTTTGATTTTCAGAGAGGATACCAAACGCTTTATTGCCGTTAAATTCTCTGTTCGTGGTCGTGACATGGGTAGCACCATTGCAGAAGCACAAGAAGGAGTTGCTAAAGTAATTACAAGTCTGCCGAAAGGATATGACATGAAATGGAAAGGAGATTTTGAAAACCAACAACGTGCCTCGAAACGTTTGGCACAAGTTGTACCCATTTCAATGATTGCCATTTTCTTTATTCTGTATGTTTTATTTGGAAGTTTGAAAGATGCAGGGCTAGTTTTTACCAACGTTCCATTTGCTATTATTGGTGGTTCTGTGGCTTTGTTAGTTACGCACACAAACTTTAGTATTTCGGCAGGGATTGGTTTTATTGCCCTCTTTGGGATTTGTATTCAAAATGGGGTAATTATGATTGAAGTCTTTAAGGAGAACTTACTCAAGAAGCATTCGCTTGAAACGGCCATTATAGAGGGGGTGAAGTCCCGAGTAAGACCTGTAATGATGACTGCGATGATGGGTATTTTTGGGATGTTGCCAGCAGCCATTTCAACAGGTATTGGCTCAGAATCACAAAAACCCTTAGCAATCGTGGTAATCGGTGGATTAGTTGGGGCAACGATTTTAACCCTGTTCATATTCCCGATTTTCTATGAGAGAGCGTATCGCAATATGTACAGACATCAAGAAGATTAAGCATTAACATCAATAAAAATATAAAAATAGTCTTGTCATAGCAAGAAGATTATGATAAGAGAAAAGATTCAAAATGGCAGGAATGTCAATTTGTATGTGGTTTTACTAAAATGATAATTGGATAGGTGATCTTCATCTATCCAATTTTGTTTATAGCCCATAATGTTCTGACTCTCAGCTATTCGCTCTTATTTCAATGCTAATGAGCGAATAATCGTAGCATAAAAACGGTTTTTTGCTTAGATTTGGGGTAAGAGAGCATTTTGTTTTAGCAGATTATAAACTTCATTACATGAAACGCCTATGCAAAATAAAATGACATATAAAGGTATGGTTAGGCGTTCCGACTATGCGTCGCAATCTGATACTTTTAAAATATAACTGAACATGATAATCAGATGAAACTATTATTGATAGAAGACGAAGTAAAAACCGTTCAGTCCTTGAGCAAAG
>JARXAV010000303.1 GCA_029865665.1 Flectobacillus sp.
TGGGTGTCCATTGATGTACATTGAACACATACCGCAGATACCTTCACGACAGTCGTGATCGAAAGCGATAGGTGATTGTCCTTCATTGATTAAACGTTCGTTTAATACATCGAACATTTCTAAGAAAGACATATCTTCAGAGATTCCTGTTACGTCATACGTTACAAAATCTCCTTCAGCATTTGCATTTTTTTGACGCCACACTTTAAGCGTCAAATTCATATTACCTTCCATTTTTTTGAGCGATTAGCGAAGAGCGAAATTTAGCGAATACAAATCATTAAAGTATAAGCTCTTCGGAATATTTTTTGATAGTTAGCGAAAATTAAGTTTTAATCACTGAAATTACAATCAAGCATAGTAGCTGTAATAAAAATCAGTAAATGTTAGTCAACTTTTTCTTCTAATTTTTTTATCATACTGTTAAGCATTTTTCCAATTTCATCTATGATGCTATTTATTTCATCAAAATAAATATCTTGGATAAAATGTTCATTTTTAGCTATGATAATAAGTGTTTCTAATTCAAATAATGACCCTCTCGAAATTCTTATAAATTGAATGTAGTTTTTTCTACTTTGCCTACCCCAACCTTCTGCAATATTAGCAGGAATTGAAACGACAGCTCGATTTATTTGACTTACGAGTCCAAATTTTTCGTCGGAAGGAAATCTTTTTGTAACAGCATATACCTTACTGACTAGTACAATAGCTTTTTGCCAAACGAGCAACTCTTTATAAGAACTGATAACAGCCATGATGAATAGATTACACTTTTACTTTTGTTTTAGCGAATACCTCATTCGCTAATCGCTAAAACAATCGCTAATCCCTTACTTGTAAGAACGCTGTGCGATTTTGATGTTTTCGTACACTAAAGCTTCTTTGTGTAATTCAAATTCTGCTTTATAGTCAGCTTCGCCTTTGTATTCCCAAGCAGCTACATACGCATAGTTTTCGTCATCACGTTGAGCTTCACCTTCTTCTGTTTGGTATTCTTCACGGAAGTGACCACCACAAGATTCGTTACGGTTTAAGGCATCAATACACATTAATTCTCCTAGTTCGATAAAGTCAGCAACACGAGTTGCTTTCTCTAATTCTGGGTTGAATTCATCTGCATCTCCTGGAATACGAACTTCTGACCAGAATTGTTTTTTCAATTCTTGGATGTCAGCAATCGCTTGTTTCAAGCCTTTTTCATTACGAGCCATACCGCACTGATCCCACATGATTAAACCTAATTTCTTGTGGAAGAAGTCAACTGATTTAGTTCCTTTAATTGACATTAATTTGTCAATTGTATCTTGAACCGATTTCTCAGCCGCAACAAACTCAGGATGATCAGTTGGGATTGCTTTTGTACGAATATCTCCAGCTAAGTATGCACCAATTGTGTATGGAATCACGAAGTAACCATCGGCTAAACCTTGCATTAGGGCAGAAGCACCTAAACGGTTAGCACCGTGGTCAGAGAAGTTAGCTTCTCCTAATGAATATAATCCTGGAATTGAAGTCATCAAGTTGTAATCAACCCAAAGTCCACCCATTGTATAGTGAACCGCTGGATAAATACGCATTGGGAATTCGTAAGGATTTTCACCTGTAATTTGTTTGTACATATCAAACAAGTTACCATATTTCTCTTTTACGACATCTTTCCCCATTTGTTGGATTTCTGCATCCGTTGGGTTCGTCATACTTCTTTTGTTTGCTTCGCCACGTCCGTAACGGATGATAGCTGCAGCAAAGTCAAGATATACTGCTTTTTTAGAAGCACCTACACCATAGCCTTCGTCACAACGCTCTTTTGCTGCACGAGAAGCAATATCACGAGGTACTAAGTTACCGAAAGCAGGGTAACGACGCTCTAAGTAATAATCACGCTCATTTTCTGGAATTTCTACTGCCGGACGAGTATCATTCTTTTTCATTGGAACCCAGATACGACCATCGTTACGTAATGATTCTGACATTAACGTCAATTTCGATTGGTGGTCGCCAGATACTGGAATACAAGTTGGGTGAATCTGTGTGTAACAAGGGTTAGCAAAGTAAGCTCCTTTTCTAGTTGCTTTCCATGCTGCTGTTACGTTAGAACCCATTGCGTTGGTTGATAAGTAGAATACGTTACCGTAACCACCTGTACACAATAATACAGCATGACCGAAATGACGTTCTAATTTACCAGAAATCAAATCACGTGCAATGATACCACGAGCTTTACCTTCAATCGTTACGACCTCAAGCATTTCGTGACGAGTGTACATCGTTACGTTACCTAAACCGATTTGGCGTTGTAATGCTGAATAAGCTCCTAATAATAATTGTTGTCCTGTCTGACCAGCAGCATAGAAAGTACGTTGTACTTGCGTACCACCGAATGAACGGTTAGACAACAAACCACCATATTCACGAGCAAAAGGAACACCCTGAGCAACACATTGGTCAATGATGCTTCCAGATACCTCAGCTAAACGGTGAACATTTGCTTCTCTTGCACGGTAGTCACCACCTTTGATCGTATCATAGAATAAACGATAAACTGAGTCACCGTCATTTTGATAGTTTTTAGCAGCGTTGACACCACCTTGTGCCGCAATTGAGTGGGCACGACGAGGAGAATCTTGGAAACAAAATGCTTTCACTTTGTAACCCATCTCAGCCAAAGAAGCCGCAGCAGAAGCACCAGCAAGACCAGTACCTACTACGATAATTTCAATATTCCGCTTATTTGCGGGGTTTACTAATGGTACAGTTGAACGGAATTTTGTCCATTTGTCTGATAACTGTCCATCAGGTATTTTAGCGTCTATTTTTGTTGACATAATATGAATTTAGTTTAGTACAATCCGTTACGAAAGATGATAAAATCAACGAAGAGACTCCTTATTATTTAATTAATCCTAAATACATAGCAATTGGCATTGCTGCAAACACTAATGGTATAATGATCGCATAGCCAAATCCGAAAGCTTTCACGAATGGAGTGTATTTTGGGTGATTCCATCCTAATGATTGGAATGAACTTTGAACACCGTGCATTAAGTGATATGCTAATGAAAGACATCCAGCAACATACACAATTACAACCCAAAGCTGTTCGAACGTTTCCTTCATTTCGTTGAATAAAGTCTCCTCTCCGCTAGTGATATGATCTGTAAAACGACTTACTACCCAGAAATGTTTTAAATGTAGTACTAAGAAGATTAACAATAATGTTCCCAATAAACCCATTGAACGAGAATACCAAGTACTGTTGTCACTTGCTACTACAGCATATTTTACTGGACGTTTTTTGTTATTGTCAGACCAAAGCATCAGCCCATCAACAATGTGTGCGATCAAACCTACGAACAAACCGATTTCAGCAGTACGGATGAAAAAGTTCTTACCCATAAACTCTGCAGCAGCATTGAATGTTTCGCCACCATCATTCAAGAAAATACACGCATTAATTCCACAATGGACGAGAAGGAAGGCCACTAAAGATAGACCTGTTATCGCCATAATGAGCTTTCTGCCCAGCGAACTTGATAAATTTTTTGTTACCCAAGACATTTTTTTGTAAGTTATTGGTTATTAGTTAGTTAATAATTAAACTAAGTTGGCAAACATAACCAAACGATTATAATCTCGTATTTATTTGCCCTAAACGATTAATTATTGATAAAATTTAGGTCAAAACTACGATTGAAACGCTTGTCAATCAAATAATCTATCAATTTTTAGCAGTTATTTATAAAAATATCTACGTTTAATTATAAAAAAAAGCATTTTACCTTCTAGTCCTAATTTGATTCTATTTTAGATTTTTCAAGTAATAATTATTGTTTCTTAAATAAAGAACGGTCTCTCGTAGTTTTATCCTCAAAGTGGACTCAATTTTGACAACAAGGGTGCTTTTCAATCGCTTGAAAACGTTGTTAATTTGAGTGATTTCAAACAATTAAACCTTATGTTTGTCGTTAAATCAATGTCATAACACTAACTTATTGTGCTGTTTTTTTGTTTTCTTAAATGTGAAAAAAAAAATAACTAACTTGTGAAACCAATAGTTCTAGTGTTATAATTACAGATGAGTTAATTATTGAGCAAGTAGGAGCAACTAGTGGACGGCTTGTTAGGAGCCATAGTTAAATTTAGTATATACAATATAAAATTGATAGCAATTTCGGAATGAAGAAATTTACGACCTTATATACTCTGTTATTAGGGGTATTGATTAGCTTTTTTACTTCTCAGACAGCCTTTGGTACACACATGAAGGGAGGGGAAATATCGGTAAGACGTATTTCTCAAACATCGCTTACTTATGAGTTTACACTGACAATTTATTGTGAAAATAATATTGCTTGGAGAAGTCAAGAGACAGCCTTCTTCTGTTTTGGCGATGGTAGTCCTAGTATTGAAGCTCGTAGGCAAAATGGGGTAAATGGTGCTGGAGAAGATATTGGGAATGGTACTGTTAAAGGTATTTATAAAGCAACTTATACTTACTCAACACCAGGGATTTATGCTGTCAATGTGGCTATTCAGAATCGTAATGCCAATGTAAAGAACATGAGCAATTCGGTTGATACGGGCTTTTATGTAGAAACAAAGTTTAGTATTGACCCAGGTTTAGGGCTAAATAATACGCCAATATTGTTAAATCCAGCAGTTGACTTGACTGCTATAATCGGGCAAAAGTATATTCACAATCCCAACGCAGTAGATATAGAGGGGGATAGTTTAGCTTACCGTTTGACGTATTGCCGTACAGGAAAGCAAGAGTCTTGTTCTTCCAGAGGGGCTTCTGTGGAGAATTTTCGTCAACCCAATGAAGTTTCGTCTATTCCAAGTGCCTTCACGATTGATGCTCGTACAGGGGATTTAGTTTGGGATGTGCCGCAGGAAATAGGTCTCTATAACTGTGCTTTTATTGTGGAAGAATGGCGTAATGGTGTGAAAATTTCAGAGACAACTCGTGATATGCAAATTGAGGTGAAAGATGCCGACAATAAGCCTCCTGTCATTAAAGTACCAGAAGATATTTGTGTAGAAGCAGGAACATTGATTAATAAAACAATTACTGCAACCGATACGCCTTCCAAAACGGGCAGAATAGATGCGTTGACTATAACTTCTTCTGGGGCAGTGTATAAAACGGCCGATGCCAACTTATTTATCGAACCTCCTTATGCAATATTCACTTCGGTAGCCAAGCAAACTGCGTCTCCTGCTACGGGGGTATTTACGTGGCAGACAGGTTGTTCGCATATTAGGCAACAAACGTATGACATCAACTTTAAGGTGGTTGACAATCCCTTGAGTAGCCTTATTCCATCCTTAGTGGATAGTAAAACGTGGAAAATACGAGTGGTCGCTCCACGAATTAAGAACCTAAAGGCTCAGGGCGATGCTGGTAATAGAATAACTACACTCACTTGGGATTCGTACGCTTGTCAGAATACAGGTGCTGTAATTGTGATTTATAGAAAAGATGGTTGTTCAGATTTTACACCAACCGCCTGTCAGTTAGGTTTACCAAGTAGTTTAGGTTATACCGAAGTAGGACGTGTGCCTGTTTCGGCAACAACGTTTACAGATAAAAACTTAAAACGAAATGTTGAATATAGTTATCGTACCGTAGTTCAATTTACCAATAATGGCACGAGTACCGAAAGCGTAGCATCTGACCAAGCGTGCCTAACGATGAAATCGACTGTGCCAGTGATTACCAATGTAAGTATTGATAAAACAAGCATAACAGACGGTGAAATTACGATAAAATGGACTCGTCCTATTGGGTTAGACAAATCCGTATTCAAAGGGCCATACCAATATCGCCTGTCTCGTGCTGCTGGTGCAACTAGCAATACCTTTACGCAAGTTGGTGCGGTCATTAATACGGATTTATTGACTGGAGCAGACACGGTTTTGGTTGATAAAAATCTAAATACCGAAGCTACTGTGTATCGTTATCGTTTGGCATTTTACTACACGAGTAACACAGGTTTAACCGCTTTAGATAGTACGGATATTGCCAATAGCGTTCGATTGACTGCTACGACAGGGAAGCGTTCTATCAATTTATCGTGGCAAGCAGATGTCCCATGGAAAAATGAGAACCAAAAACACCGCATTTATCGTGAAACTAAAGCGGGTTCTGGAATCTTTAATCAAATAGCAGAAGTGACCGTTCAGGCAGGTGCGTTTACTTATACGGATAATGGAAAAGATACTTACGCTACTGATGGAACAATCAATGCAGGGATGATTCCTGATTCGTCTTATTGCTATAAAGTAGAAACCGTTGGTACATACAAT
>JARXAV010000226.1 GCA_029865665.1 Flectobacillus sp.
GTCGTGGGCAATTTCACGGGTAATTTCAGTGCTGGGTAATTTAGAACTCAAAAAATTATTACAGCAGTCTGCTAGAATAAACCGTAAGCGAGGTTTCCTATCTCCCACTACTCTACTTAATTCACTCATTTTAAGCCCTTCATTTCCTCGAAATGATAAAGTTGGATAGATTTCTTCACCATAGTTAGCACCATGCCCTGAGAAATATACGGCAATACCACTATTAGGAGGTTGACTTGTAGGTAGATTATCTAGTTTCCTAATAGCATTTAGCAACGCACTAGACGAAAAACTGCCGTTCGTGAATCGCTTAACTTGAATATCCATCCCAGCCATTCTAGCACAAGATTCAAAAAAAGCCTCCATTGCCATAAGATCTGCTTTACGATCATTTACTCGACTCGGCTCACTGAGATCTATCACTAAAAATACATTTAAAATGGGCTTCTGAGTTTGGGATATACCTTTATTAAAACCCATTATTCCAAGAGTAGAACAGAGTATTTTATTTAAAAATTTTCTTCTTATCATTTTAAATCATCTATTATATTTAAAAATACTCAAATATACCATTTCTACTTGTTTTTTGTACAAATCAAAATCTTCTTCTTTAGTCAATCCATCATGTACATATCTTAGCACATTGCAATCATAGCAAATGAGTAACCTTAGCGTCCTATTACCTTTTTTAAATTCCAATCCTAATGCAGGGGTAAACGTACAGTTCTTTCGAAATTTATCAAAACTATACACAGCATCTGTAGCAAATAGCTTTTTAATGCCGAGGCACTGTTTAGACTGTAGCTTTATAGGCTTTGAGAGTATGGAAAATCCCTCAAAATTAGGCTGATTATCCTTATAAATACCTAGCTTATAAGCTGTTATTTCATCTGCTTCAATAAGCAACGATGCAGCAGAACCCAAAAAATTCCGTACTTTTTGTTGAAGTCTAACCTCCGGATTATATACTCCGATAATCGGAATCAACTTTTGACTATATATGAATACGCAAAAGCCAATAATTAATTTATTAATCATCGTAATTAACAATAAAATCTCGAACTGTGTCAAACAACATAAAGAAGAGGTAAAAGCTGATAAAATCAGATAAAATCGTCAAATATTTTATCTGAGTAAAAGGTTTATAATTAGTACTTGATTAAATTTAGCTTTAGGTAATTGATAATCAAGTACTATGACAGTGGCATTTTATAGCTATAATCAGATATCCACTAACAATTAATACGGTCCTTTAATAGCCTACATTTTGCTTTAAGTATGAATTGGCTGTTAGTTCAGTCGCCGGAATGGGGTACATTTTCAAGTGATCATGCCTAGGAGTCCCCTCTTTTATACCTCCTTTCCAAGGCCATACGTATGCACTAGAAGTATATTTACCGAAACGGATTAAGTCAGTACGACGAGTTCCTTCCCAGTATAATTCTCTAGCACGTTCGTCCAAGATAAAATTTGTTGTTAAAGCCGAAGCAGCAACATTTCCAGCTGTTGATCCATACGAACGAGTACGCAATGCGTTTACATATTGCAATGCCAAGGCACGGTCTCCAGCACCACGAGCAGCAGCTTCTGCATAAATCAAATAGGCATCTCCCAAACGGAACATCGGATAGTCAGTGTCCGGGTGTGTTTGATCAGAACCTGCTTTGCCTATAGAAGAAACGTTCGAGTATTTTTTGACAGCATAACCAGAAGAGAATTGAGTAATATCTTCAATTTCTAATTTCTGTCCGTCCGAATGGAACATCGCACGGCTATCTATTTTTCCAGTAGCATCGGCAAATAAATTTACTAAATTTTTAGTAGTACGTAAACCAGCCCACGCACCTGTAACACCTAAATCAGTAGCCTTCATAGATCCTCCGATTTGAGCGTGAACTAAGTAGGTCATACCACCCCAGCTTTTTGTGTGAACTCCGTCGAAGTTGACCGAAAAGATAATTTCTTTTGATAAGTTATTATCCGCCTTGAACAAGTTGCTGTATTCTGCTTCTAAGGTATAACCTGCATCAATAACTTTTTTCGAATAAGCAGCAGCATCTGCGTAGTGATTGCCTTGTCCAGCCACCTCGGCATTCAAATATAGTTTGGCTAACAGCATCCAAGCAGCAGCTTTGTCTGCACGACCATATCCATTTTTACGAGCATCCACTAAATCTGCATCAATCGCTTTCAATTCACTTTCGATATAGGCAAACAAATCACTTGCGTTTGTTTGCTTTAAAGATGTAGAACCGTTAGTATCATTTTCTGTAATAAAATGCACATTACCACCAAATAAATCTAAGGCATGCCAATAGCTTAATGCACGTAAGAAACGAGCTTCAGTACGAAACTGCTTAGTTTCGATAAAAGAAGTCCCTGTAATTCCACGAACAATTAATATATCATCACTTGATTCACGAATAAACTCGTTACAAGCTCTGATTTGATAAAATATTTGATTATAAAATCCCTTTATTAGGGCGTTATTCGAAGACCAAGCCATTCGATGTAAATCTTGGAGATCTGCGTTACTCCAGCCAATTACAGCTTCATCGGTTGGTAATTCTTGTAATTGCCAATATTGACGTAAGTAACTTGAAAAGCCTTCATATATACTACTATCTGAATAGGATTTATCACCTGGTGCTACTGCAATTCCAGAGTATAGCTTTTCAGCCGCTTGTTTATAAGCCACAGGGTTATCATATGCCGTTGTAGAAGTTACAATAGGAGTTTTATCTAAGTTACTCATACAAGAAGCAGCCAATAGACTAACCATGAGTACTCCCCAAATAATCTTTTTTTCGTACATACTAATTTTCATTTGAACAAATATTAAGTGTTATATATCGAAAGTTTGGATATCAAGAAAAGGATTTAGGTTAAAACTACATACGACTTGAGCATTAATACCAAGAAAATAGCCAGCTCTAAGTCAGGCAACTTTTCCACTTCACTGGTGTATTTATTCGCTTGTGTCGAGAAATTTAAATGGCATGGAATTTATTATAACTTTACTTTTCTTCACAGATAAATTTCATTCCTAATAATAGAATGAAGAGGCAGTTTTGTAATTAAATTGTTTTTTTTATTACAAACTACCCTGCTCAGTCTTTTATATAAGGGAAAAGCCTTATCAATAAGTTTAAAACTTATCAGCCCTTCATATATGGACAAATTACTTTCTCAACGTTTTGAGCGAGAAGACTATTTCTTGTATCAATCCCTTTGTACGGAACAAGAAGATGCTTTCGTATTCCTATATCAGCAATGTAAGCAACGGTGTATTCCTTATGCTCTTAATAAAGGAGCTAACGAAACGGAAGCTGAGGATTTATTACAAGATTGCTTAGCTATTTTTCTAGTAAAACTTCGCAATAAAGAATACACATGGTCTAGTTCAACCAAAATCACTAGTTATTTCTATCGTATTTACATTAATCAATGGAAAAAACTCTTTGACTATAAATGGAAACATCCTTCATTTCAGTTTGCTGAAAATCATTTTTCAGCAAATGACGATGATATAGGACATGACTCCGATTTCTTGGATGCAGAAAGTTCATTTACCCAGTCACCTACAGACATGGATACGAGCTATGATAGTAGCGAACGAGAATGGATTTTTATTCAACTCGAAAAAGCCTTTCAACTTCTAAAACCAGACTGTCAAAAAATGGTTCATCTATTTTATGTAGAAGAAGCTTCCCTCCGTCTTATAGCAAAACAACTTCAAATCACGGAAGCGTTTGCTGCCCAGAAGCGATTTAGATGTACAAAGTATCTAACCGAGTTATTTCATAAACAGTGATAATCATTTGAACATTTTAGTATAAACGTTAGAACACTAATCAAGGATAAACGATGTCATTGACACAAGCAATAGTTGAAGAAATTCATTTGTATCTAAGCGGACAAATGAACCCTGAAGAACTGATAGCCTTCGAAAAAAAGCTAAGAGAAGAGTCAACTCTAGCCCAAGAAGTAGCTCTACAAAAACGACTACAAAATGGATTACGGGTTTTAGCAATGAAAAGTAAATTAAAAGACATTGCTAGTCAGTTAGAAAAAGAGAATTACTTAAAACAACCTGTGCCTATTCGCACACACCGCCCAATGCGATGGGCATACCTGTCCATTGCTGCATGTACGATTCTCCTATTGGGTTTCTGGTTGATATTTCACAAGCAAGTAACGAATAACTCAACGAATAATCCGATAGCAGTCGCAAGCATTCATAATGGTACACCAAAAACGATTAAATCTGATAGCACGAAACCGTCAATTCAACCAATAAAAGAGAAATCTGTAATAAATTTGGCAACTTATCTTAAACGTCCTAAAGGATTAGTATCGCCTTTTCGTGAAGAAAATAATTTAGGCATCTCTCCTAGTAGCATCGCTCAATGGGAAACGGACTCGTTAAACTTAGTTAATGGAGTTAACCTTTTAATGAAAAAACCAACAGTAGAAGTAATAGCAGTTTTTGAAAACCTTGAACAATCAAAATTTGAGGGTATTCGACAACAAGCACTTTGGTATGAAACGCTTTATTATTTATCTGTTAAAGCGTATCCAGAAGTAATTATGCACTGTAAACAGATTCAAATAGACCCTAAAAACCCTTACCAAAATAAAGCCACTCAATTGAGTGCTGCATTAAAAGCTAGAAGTAATTAATCAAATACCCCAACAGCCGAGCAAGTATTGGCAGTTGGGGTGTTCGATTTAGAACGTATCATACGGAAAACCTACGTAATTTTCAGCAATTGTTTTCTGATAGGCTTCTGAAATCGTTAAGTAATCAAATTTTGATTTTTGTAAAAGGCTTTCAAAACTTCCCTCATCGCTTTGTTTATGGCATAGATAAGTCATAAAATTCGAGAAATCTTGTACTCGCCAAACCCTTGCCACACATTTACTTGAATAATTATCTAACAACGTTCTTTCACTCGATTGATAAAATTGAATAAGCCCTTTGGCTAAAGCCGAAACATCTGCCACTGCCAGATTCAACCCTTTCGCTCCTGTTGGAGGGACGATATGAGCGGCATCTCCTGTTAAAAACAAACGGCCATACTGCATATTATCAATCATAAAGCTACGCATGGGCGTAATACTTTTTTCGAAGATGTCTCCCCTATTCAGTTGAATACCTAGTCGATGTTCTAACTCATCCCAAATTTTTTCGTCCGACCAATTGGCTACCGAATCGTCGTTATCTACCTGTAAATATAAACGAGATATTTTCTCAGAACGCAAACTTGCCAACGCAAATCCATTTGAATGATACGCATAGATTAGTTCTTCATAAGAAGGAACAGCGTGAGCCAAGATTCCTAACCAGCTAAAAGGATATTCAATTTTAAATTCATGATACGATTCCTTAGGCATTGTTTTTCTTCCTAACCCATGAAAACCATCACAACCTCCTACGAAATCACAGGCAATCGACGAATTTTCTCCTTTATAGGTAAAATGAATAATTGGATTTTCACTTTCACAGCCTTCAATTTGTGTTGCTTCTGCTTCGAACAAAATATCAATACCACGCTCAATACAAGCCTTTATCAAATCTTTAACTACTTCTTGCTGTCCATAAATGGTAACTTCTTTTTGCGTATGTTTGGCAAAATCAATGTGCTGAGATTTCCCGTTGTAGTTGATATAACAACCATGATGCACTAAGCCTTCTTGGTGTAGTCGCTCGGCGACTCCCAAATTTTCAAACACTTCTACTGTATTACATTCTAATAAACCTGCACGTACTCGATTCTCGACGTACTCACGGCTACGATTTTCAATAATAACACTCTGAATTCCTTGTTTCTCTAGTAATAACGCCAGTGTTAAACCCGCAGGGCCTGCTCCAATAATTCCGACTTGTGTTCTGATAGTCTCCATTTTATGATAACGATTAGTTAACTTATTGATTGGTGAAATAGTAAAACAAAAGTACAGGTATATACAGACGCTCTCTTGGATAATTCCAAAATTCATCGGTACTTTTACAACATCTATTGCATTTAAATAGTACAGATAAATAAGTGTAATTTTATATATTGCATTAAAATGAATGCTTCAAATGAATAAATCAACTAGTGAGCGAGTTTCAATAGTCAATACAATTAGTAAATTTTAAACATACGATGTCACAAAAATTGGTAAACTTCAATGGCTTATACGGAGACAAACATGCTCCACTATTGCCTAATTTTATTCACTATGAAGTATTGGAGACACGATGTAAAATGTATGACTGGGAAATCAAAAAACACCTGCATACTGATTTGTTTCAGCTATTTGTTTTACAGGAAGGTGACAATATCTTACTTGCGGGCGACGATGAGGTGATATTACCTAGTCCATCCATCGTACTAATTCCAACTAATACCTTGCATGGTTTTCATTTTCAACCTCAGATTATTGGTAGTGTAATTACTTTTTCAGAATCTTTTTTAGAAATACTTTTTAAAGAGTTCCCCCAAATTATACTTGAACTCAATCAGCTTCGCTATTTTTCATTCAAAGAACATGAAGCCGTTTTTGAACAAATAGCAGCCTTACAAACAGAAATTATTCGAGAATTAGAAGAAGAGAAAAAAGGGAAACAATTAGTAGTGCAATCGCTCTTTCAATTATTATTTGTCAAGCTATATCGTTTCATCATCACGCAAAACGAAGCATTCAACTATTCCGATAATCGAACACTTCACTATTTTCAAAGATTCCAGAAAAGTATTAAACGCTCTATCCAAGAATCAAAATCCATTGAAGAATATGCACAAGAGCTAGGAATTACGTCTGTCCATTTAAACAGAATCTGTCAGAATATTGCACAAAAATCGGCGTTAGAAATTGTACAAGATTATTTAATTACGGAGGCTAAAAAATATTTACTCAACACAAGCTACTCCATTTCCGAAATATCCTACTTCTTAGACATCAAAGACCCTGCGTATTTTGCACGAATATTCAGAAAAAAAACAGGAATATCTCCTAGCGACTTTAGAAAAATTTAGGCTATACCCTACGTAAATATCATCATTTTTGATGATTTACGTAGGGTATAGCCTATCTTCTATTTCGGTTGCTATGATTTAAATGAATCAGCTACTATAAGATTCGTTCTAATTCTTGAATCATTTTTTTCAAACTTGTCAATGCTGCTTTACTTTTTGTTTGTTCAAAAAGCTGAATAGTCTCTTTCATTTTCGCAGTTCCTTCTTCCACACTTGCAAAAGTAACAATTGACGTTTCTGCTTTTTTAGCACTCACTCCCACCAATTGCTGCAATTCGTTCAAATCATGAATTGGTTCGGATAAATCGGAAATCTTAGCTAGTTTTTGTAAAACACCTTTATCGACATTCTGTTTCCCTGCTAAAATATCGTTCCTCAAGCCTGCATCGAGTTTACCTAGACCAGCAGCAAAATCAGCGTCTCTTCTAATCGTAACAGGGCTAACATTATACTCTTCTGCAAGCTTTGCAGCAGTTGATTTTCCATAATGCTCATTTTGAGCATTATGCTCAATGTTTGACTCTATATCATATTGCTCATTTTGAGCATTATGATTAGTTGATGTTTCTGAACCATATTGCTCATTTTGAGCATTATGCTCAGAGCGTAGATAACGACCTTTCTCTACTTTCTCGTTCTGATAACGTAAACCTCTAAAATAAGAAGCTTGTTGTGGCGTAAGATTTCGTCTTCCTAGCTGTAAATCAATCATATAGTCTTTTACTTCCTTAATCGAAGGGAAAGACAATAGTTGAATATTAAAGCTGATGTTATTTGCTGAACAAATACGGAAACGGTTGTGTCCATCAATCAGAATATAAACAGGTGCCGAAGTCGTTGCATTGTTCGGATCTAGTGCATCGCTAGTAGTTTCCCAAACAAGTAGGGCATCTTTACAGCCGTATTTAAGTATATTTTGTTCTAACTGAGTGGACTCTTCTGTATTGAGCGGTGGAATAAACTCTCGCAACTCATCTAGGATTACGATATTTTGTTTGATTGCTTCAAGAGAAATCAAATTACTTCCAAGAGCTTGCTTGGTTTTTGAGGCGATTAAATCTTTGAAATTACTTTTCATCAATACGTTATTTAACGACTTCTAAATATTGAATAAACTCTTCAGAAAAATCACGGTAAAGACGTGCTGCTTCTGAATTCTCTGCAAATTGGCTAATCGTGCTTTGCTCGACTTGGGCTTTCTGGAAATCAACTAGGTGTTTTATTTCGGTATTGAAAACTCTAAACTGTGCCATACTTTCACGCACATGTTCTTTTACACCATCGTGAACCGAATTTTTCTTAACCATCGTAAAGACAATCCCATCTATTTCTAAGGATGGATTCCAACTCGAACGTACTTCGATGATTCTATCCAACAAAGAGTTCAACCCTTTTACAGCCGAAATCTCAGGTTGTAGGGTAATCAAACAACTCTTTGATGCAATGAGTGCGGAAGATGTCAACGCATTCAATGAAGGAGGACAGTCTAATAGAATGTAATCATACTTATCCATCAGTGGCACCAGCTTATTTTTCAACCTAGAAACACCACCTAAAGAAATAATCAATTCTATTTCAGCTTTGGCTAAATCAATGTCAGAAGGAGCGAGGTGTAAATTCGATGAAATCTCTATTACAGGTAATTCATCTTGCTTCAACAAAGCGTCGACCACTTGCTTTTCAGGATTGTCAATCCCTAAAATTTGAGACAAATTCCCCTGAGGATCCATGTCAATTAACAACACACGAAAGCCCTTTAAAGCTAAGGCTTCACCTAGTGACCCCGTTGTAGTCGTTTTTCCAACACCGCCTTTATGGTTGATAATCGAGATAACTCGTGCTTTTTCGTACAAATCAGGGGAGTATCCATACTTAGAAAACACAGGATATAAGGAAGCCAAATGCCTTTCATTCAAATTCCGCTCTCCTGAAATTGCTTTAGAAAGCGTCCCTTTAGCTAAACTAGCTTCTTTTTCAACGGATAAAACCGATAATGAAGGGTTATGTCTAAGAAACTTGATAATTAATTCTTGAGTAATCATTAGCTAAATGTTATAAGTATCATATTTAATACAAATATATATAAATGTATCAACTTTAATACATTGTACTAGAAATAAATATTAGGGATTTAGAGGAGTAAATTTACCTCATGGAAAAACGACTTTTATGGGGTAAAGAACTCAATGCAAAACGGAAAAACGACTTTTATGGGGTAAAGAGCGGCCAGCATTTCTATCACAAAAGATAGTGAATCAATAACTGCTATAGAAAATACTATAAGCTAAAACATTCCTCAAAAAATACAAAATATCAGTAACCACATCGAGCATCTGTAAGAACAATAAACACAGCATTACATTTAAATAACCTACAAGTGGTAATTGAAGAATATAAGTACGGAATAAAGGTTAAGCTTTTACAGAAAAAGACGATATAAACATCAAAAGCTTAAAACGACTTTTATGGGGTGCGACGTAACTACACTTTTTTATTTAAAAAATTTATATAGCGGAGTTTAATCATTCTAAAATTAACTAGAAAAGACAACAAAATTTTGTTTGTTGTCTTTTCTTCTTTTATATTCTTTATATTCTTTCAGCCTCCGTAAGTTATTGATTTTTAATTAGTTAAATAGCCTTAAAACGACCTTTATGGGGTGTAATAACGACTTTTATGGGGTCTATCGACGACTTTTATGGGGTGCATCAACGACTTTTATGGGGTCTATCAACGACTTTTATGGGGTGAACGCTTCTGGAAATTATCCTTAAAACGACTTTTATGGGCTTATATAAAATCCTTAAAATATTTTTAGCCTATTTTCTTCTTTTTTTTCACTAAAACTTCGTAGTTTGCACTATTACTACTAGTAAAATATGCAAGTCGTTTTTGAAAATCTATACTTAGTACGATTATTATCATGAAAACAGAAGAGAAAAGAGATAAAGCCATTGATGCCATATCAAAAGACCCCTATCGGATTATCAAAGGGAATCCGATAATCAATGCGAAGTTTGATATTTCGGCTGTTCAGATGAAAATATTTCTACACATGATTGCCAGCATCGATCAAGCGAAAGATTCCATTCCGATTATCAAAATTACGGTAAAAGATTTTCAGAAGCTTACCGGAATCAATAGTAACAATATTTACGCCTACGTAGAAAAGGAAGCAATGAAAATGAGAGAGAAACGAATTTTCTTCTCAAACAATAAAATAACCTTTGATGCCAACTTAATCAGTGCCTTTGTTTATTACAAAGACGAAGGATATTTTACGCTTGAAATTCCGCAGGCTTTACACCCTTTTTTACTACAAATAAAGGAAAATTTCACGGTTTTAGATATTCGCAATATTTTACAATTGGATAGTATTTATGCGATGAGGTTCTATGAATTTTGTAAAGAATACGAACGTTTTGGCAAATTTAAATTTGAAGTAGAAGAACTAAAGAATATTCTCGGTTTATCGAATCGCTATAAAAACTACTTTGATTTCAAGAAAAAAGTAATTGAACAAGCACGAAAAGA
>JARXAV010000262.1 GCA_029865665.1 Flectobacillus sp.
TTGATAAATCCAATAACCATATCCTGCAACGAGGATGAAATAAAAGAAGAATACGAGGTAATCAAGGGTTTGAAGTCCTTTTTGCATGAGATGTTTTTTTAAAATTGATGTTACGTAATCAAGGATTTGTACTATAATTAAGCTCGAATTTACAATTTTCCAATCAATATAAATAATAAGATTCTTGAACTTATTACCGATAAATTGCTAAAATTGTACATATCAAAGACATTCTCCTTAAAAAAGACTGTATTTTTAAGAGAAGACGATGTTCAAACGATTGCACAAGCCAACTGTTCTATACAGTACTAATTTACTTCTACAAAAATACCAATTATTCAGGTATAATTGCAAGATTTCAGTATTAAATACTATTTTTTTACTACATTTTATCCTAAAGAATCGACCAATTGCTTTATATCCACTATCAAAGTACGTAAAGCAGCATTTCTTTTCGGAAAAAGACTTACCCAACCAATTAGAGGGAAGGACGGCTCTTCTCGGATAAATTCATCTTTTTGATAGTATCCTAGCACGTCATCCTGCTGTTCTGTCTTGGGAAACAGTAAGAACAAGCCCATCACGGTCATTCTAGGGTCTTTGGGTTTCATCCCGTGCAAATACTTCAAGGTAAGCTGTGCTAAATCATTTTCTTCAATGCTTCGCTCTCGTTTATATTTTGCATCCAGAATCAGCAAGAACGTTTCTTCGCTTTGATAGGGCTTAAAGGAGATTACAAAATCTGGACAATAAGCCCTATCGCTTCCTCTAGCAATTCGTTGAAACAACTCTTGTCGTTCGTAATAAACCACTATTTCGTCATTCGTATTCGATGCTTTTTTGAGGTTTTCACTAAATACCATCGTTGTTTCAAACACTTCTTCCAACATATTGACCACTTCTAAGAAACAATATTGTTCGTAGAGAACCGACAAATTGCTAATTTTCAACACCTTGGACAAATTACCGTAGGTATGTGTGGTACTTAACAATTCGTTGACTAGCAAATTAAACTCCCAAACTTTGGCGTAATGTACTCTAGTCAACATTCGTTCAATAGAAGGCATCGCAAAATTGCTCACCTTTCGTACAGGAATGTGTTTAGTAAAGAAAAGACATAAATCGACCAAAAGACCATGGCATTCTTTCAATTTTTTCTGAGAATATTCATGGTACGCTTTTACAAACTTCCCTTCAAAGTCCTGAGACAATCGTTTTTGCTCCTTAATTAAGGCTTCTTCCAAACGATTTAGATAGACCAACAGCATATCTAAAAGGTGATGAACCAAGCGATTTTCCACCACATCCGTCGAAGTTGCATTCACTTCATATAGCCCATGTGTAAAACGAACGGGTTTATAAGCGATGTACAATTTATTGGGGTCATTCATCAGCGTAGGGTGCGAATAATGCGTGTGTTGCCCAATCCAACGGTCAAAGCCTTCAGACAGAGAAGCCCCATCTGTCCATTCTTTCACCACATCTTTCCGTTCAATTTTTTCAAATTTATGAAAAACAAAAGCCAATTTAATCGCATCTATTTCGCTGAGTTTTTCGGTTAGAATGGTCAATAATTCCAACACAGAAATATGATGTTTGGCTTCTTCGTTGCTAGTTGCCAAACGGGTTAAACCCAAACGATTATTAAAGAATAAAAATTGACGTTGCATCAATTCTTCGCAAATCTGCTCTACTTCAGAAGTGGTCAATTTGTCTGGAACAATCTCGACAACCGCTAAGGTTTCGTCCTTTAGGGCATGAACTAAGCGAAAAACACATTCTCCCACGTTCAAGGAAAAAATACGAGCGAGTTTAATTCGCCCGATTGCTAACCCATTGATAGAAAAGGAAATATTATCTAAGTAATTACTGGCGTATTGGGTATTTTGGAGATTAATCCCTTCTACATCAATACGATACAAATATTCTTTCCCGACACTTCCTAAATAACTAATGACACAACCAAAGTCTCCCAAAAAAACACGGTGCAAGCCTGCATCAATCAAGGTTGGCGATGCCAATAGGAATGCTACAAAATCAAGCTCATTGATTTCAATTTTTGACGAGTTAGAAAGCCGTTCGTGGCTTCCATCTCGCCGTAATAACAGTATTTGAGATTCCATAGCCTATAAATTAAAGAAGCTATATACATGATAATCAGAACCTTTATTCAAAATATGTTCAACCTCTTCTTGCGAACTTTCTAAGCCATCCAGATTTTTACGTAGTTCTTCCAAACGACGTTCAAAAGGTTTTCCTTGTGCAAAAATCATCGGTAATAAATGCTGAGCAATCGCAAAATCTAAGGCTTTGGCATCGTCGTCGATAATTGGTGCTAAATGATTAAAATGGTCTATGATGGCATTGATTTTACGATGACTCAAGAAAATAGGCGTACCAAATTTTCGATCGTTATCGCTCAAAATATCACTCAATTTGCTTAATCGCTGGCGAATTGGTTTCTCAGAAATGGCTTCAAAAATTACTTTATTTGCCATTGGTGCATTCAACAAACTAAAATCCGATTCGGGGAAGAAACTTTTGGTAGGTTCTAGTTTAATCACGGCAGCACGGCTCACCAAACGAGGCGATAAGGATTCAGTAGTATGGTCAAAATTAAGGGTAGCAATAAAACGCAATTTATCATTTGCCCACTGAAAAGCACGCCCATCTTCTGTCACAATTTTCTTGTCGTAATCACTATCGGCAATGGTGTTGAAATTAGCCCAATAGTTTTCAATCGGACTCAAATTGGCTTCATCCAACAACACCCAATAAGGAGGAGCAGGCTTGTTTACTTCAAAAGAAACTTGCTCTAACACTTGCAATAAACCTGTTTTAGAATCAACCCACTGATTGGTGATTGAGTTATAAAATCCCAATAAATCACGGGTAGAATTCCAGCCTTTTTCTACGGCTATTTTCTTGAATCGGGTATTTTTTTCGTCCTTATGATACAAGCCTGTCGCTTTGGCTAGTCGTTCAACTAAAGAGGTTTTACCTGTGCCTGGATAGCCTAAAAAGACGGTCAAGAAATTTCTATCGAGGGTAACTAAATAATTACTCAGCGTCACTTCATCAATATCTCTTCCGAGTTTTTTGAGGTTATTCCCCACCTCGTCACGGTATTCATTAAACGAAATTTCCTGCTTACTCGACTTAGGAAGTACTAACGAAGTAGGACGAGCCAATGATTTTACCTTTTTATCGTACTGCCCACTGATAATATCACTTGTAGTTTGGAATGCCAATAAGGCAGCCGTAATGTCGGCCGTACTTTTAAAACCACTCAAATGTTTTTCAATCGACTCAATGATAACTTTTTTCTCTTTTTTAAGCGTTTCCAGTCGTTCAACTTGTTTTTCTAAATCAATTTCAAGGCGTATTTTTTCTTTTAAATCCTTGACAATTTTACCAATTTCCGTTTTATGTTCTAAGAAAAACGCTTTATCGTCGTCCGTATCAAAGCCCAAATCCAATTTTGCGGTAGCATTACTTTGCACTAAACGAGCCATATTTTCATCTTGCTCTTGCACTTTTGCGGTCAACTCCGTTTTAACACGCTCCAACTCCCCTATCCTTTGTTTGATAGCTTCATTTTCTTCGGGATCTACCTGAGCAACACCTTCCAATAGCAACTTACCTTCTTCATTTTCTTGCAAAAATTGTAGTAATAAGGTTCGCCCCGTGTGTGTTTCCTTCAAAAAAGTATGAAGAATGCGTGGTAACTCATTTTTATAGTAATCGGAGGTCAAGGAAATATTTCCAAAATAAGCCTCAATTTTCTTGATGATGTTCGTATCACTTTCAAAACGTAGGGTGTTCTCTTTGGCAGCTAAGAACTTTTCTAACAAATCGTAGTCCGCTTTACGAATGCCTGAAAGACGTTTTTTAACCGAAAATTCTAATTCTTCTTGGCTACCATAATAATGTTTATCACGAATTTTTGATAATTTCTGAACGAATCGTTTTCCTTCTATTTCAAGACTTTTGAAGGTGTCATCTTCCATTTTATATTCAAAAATGAAACCGTCGTTTTCTTCAAGAAAATCTTCTGAGAGAATATCGGTCATACCGATTGACAACAGTTCTTTTTCCTCAACCAGGTTGGTATCTGTTCCAGTTGCTGAGATATTTCCATAATCAACAGCCTGCAATAAACCCGAAACACTCTGATAAACAAAAGGGCCAAAAAGTGACTGATTTTTAGATGATTCTATAAAAAAAGCTTGATTTTCTCTTGGAAAAGATTCGTGGTATAAACTCCAATTATTGGGTGCATAAGGAGTAAAATTCGGAATAGAAATAATCTGGGGTAAATACTGAAAATTAATCCGAGCCACAAAGGTCATGTATTTTGATACAATGTAATTTGACTTGGCTACATCTTCTATTTGGCTGTTGAAATCTTTGTTTAAAATAAATAGATCATCTCGAAGATTGGGTACTTTGAAAATGGGATTGGTAACGCCCTTATAGAAGGTATTCATTACTCCATAGCCATTTACAAAGATGGTGTTTTCATTAGGAAACTCATTGGGTTGAGGCTCACGGTATTTTCCTGTATTATCCAAGACCTTTACGACTTTGCAAATAGCAGACGAAGCCGACTTGGTAACAATATACACCTGCAACACCAATTCCTTGACGTTCTTAAATTCTGGTAGCATCCTATTTTTTGTTTATTTTGTTTAAGTTATGCTACAAAAATAGTGTTTTTTGGGAGTATATAATGGTAATCCTTCAACATAGACCGTGGGCAAAACGATAAATAAATTATTTATCTCCCCTATCTTTGTAATTCATCGACATAATCACCGATACTTTGGACATCACACATTATATTATCGAAACACTTGGCTGGATTGGTTCAGTCTTGATTGTAGGAGCTTTTGGGCTTAATTCTTTGGGGAAAATAAAGGCAAGTTCTATGTACTACCAACTTGCAAACATGGTTGGCGGAGTTTTTTTTGTAGTCAATACCTATCACCACAAGGCGTATCCATCGGCATTGGTAAACGTGATTTGGGTATTTATCGCAGGCTTTTCACTGTTAAGAAAGAAAAGTAATTAATGCGTAATCTTTTAATGATGAATGCGTAATGATAAAGTTTCAACAGCACATCATCACGCATTAACCATTCATCATTAGTAGTGTACGAAGGATTGAACAATAGCATTCTCTGACAAATGTTGTAAAATCCTTTTTTGACGATGGGCTAACACCCATCGCTTAGATATATCGCCCTTTGAGGGCTAAGACAGTACATTTTAGCCCTGAAAGGGCGACATACCTAAGCCTAGGGTGAAGCCCTAGGTCTCGAAATTTAAATTTCCCAAACGTTTTTCAATCCTTCGTACACTACTAACTCATCATTACTCGTTCACCACTACGTA
>JARXAV010000266.1 GCA_029865665.1 Flectobacillus sp.
TAACCCGTTTGAGCCATAACCGATACCGTTGCCAAAAGCAACATCAAACAAGCGTGTATTTTTTTCATATTATTGATAAAGTATTGAGTTTTTAATAACCCAAGATGGCAAGAAAAATACGATTACTTATCCTGTCAAGTACGTTTTGCATTTCAGTAAAAGTAACGTATTCAATTCTACATCTGATATTAACCTCATTTATTTTCCAAGCAAGACATTCCTTTTCAAATCAGAACAGCTACTATCATTTATCAAAATCAACAAAATGTAAATATCTGTATAGCAACAGATTAACCGAAAACTAAGTTATACAAATTTAACTTGACATATTTTAAAAATCTAAATACCTTGGAAAGGTAATTAGCATTTCACAACTCATTCACGTTGAAATGCTTTTACGTAAATTCTTTTTTTAAACTACTTATCAAAAAACTTAACATGAAAAACACTCGTAAAATTCAGCTTACTGCTTGTTTGGCTTTAGGTATTTGTTTATCTGCAAATGCACAAGAAAAGATAGCGAAAACAGTAAAAACGATCGACAAATCGTCTCTTCAGAATGTACAGGTAATCAACAAAACTGCGAAATTAACACAAGCAGATATTGATGCAATCAAGAGTACCTTAGAAGGTGTTGACCCCTCTTTATATTCTATCGACCTTACTGGTGGAACAAGTAAGGTTGCTTCTGGTAGTGCCAAGTTAGCTAATTTAAAACAGGTAAGTACCGTCAAACCAGCAGGAAAAGTCGGCAACGCAGCAGCTGAAATTGTAATTTGGGATTCTTACAGAGTAACTGTTTGGCATAAAGATGCCTTAGAAAACCTATCTTTGAAAGCCAAAGTGGACAAAGTAAACACGATTTTAAATAAGGCAGCGGGTAGATAATTTATCGCAATTTTGGGGGTGTGTAAAAAGTCAAAAGTTTATGAGCTAAAAGCAGATGTTTTATTATTGCTCAATAATATTTCTTAAAATACGGTTTAATAGAATATTATTGGGTACAAAATGCTTTAAACGTTAAACTCTACACTTTTTACACACCTCCATTTTAACACTCTCATTTGAACGCAATGGCTCTTAAAAATAAACTTCTCTTCTGCTTTCTCGTTCTTCATTTGATAATTATTAGCATTATCTCATTCAATATTGAACGGCATATCCCACGTCCACTTCTACAAACAATTAAATGGTATAGCACCGCAACAGTTCTACAAGCAAAATATGGTTTCTTCTCTCCAAATGTCAGTTCAGACCCAAGCGTGCAAATACTAGTATATGACTCTAAAAATAAGATTCACAACTTCCATCTTCCTGCCGCAAATCATGAAATAGAACTTAGGTTACATACAAGTTACAGTGCCTTTGCTTTAGCTGCCGATGCACAAGACCTAATCGCTCGTTCGTGGGCGGCAATGGCTTGGGAAAAATATCCAGATGCCAAGCGTATTATTATCAATGCGTACTCCTATCAATTACCTACCATGGAACAATATGCAAAAGGGGTAAAACCAAGTTACTATCGATACTATCAAACTACTTTCGAGACCAATTAACCATGAATACATTACTTAGTCGTTGCCTAAAGAATGATTATCCTCCCTGTTGGACTGGCGTTTTCAGAATTCTTATTGCTCTTTTTGCACTCATTCAAATACTTGTTTTATATCCAAATATATTGGATATACTTGGGTATAACGGATATATCCAATGGCTGATAAGTGAGCGAATTTTTTCGACAGATACACTTCCTCATATCATTTTAGTAGCAAGTTTTCTAAAGCCCTACGGCATTTCAGAGAACCAATCCGTTTTTATAGTTACCTACTTTTATCTATTCTCGCTTATAGGTTTAATGCTTGGGTATTATACAAGAACAATGGCGATTTTAGCATTTATAGCACATTTAACACTTATCAATACAGCAAACCTATATGCTTATGGTGTTGAAAGTTTTACCCATTTAGCACTATTTTATGGCATCTTTCTACCACGTAATACAATTTTTAGCTTAGATAGCTACTTATATAAGTCTGCACAAGAAAACGTTGAAACGGGGGAAATTTTACTTTTGATCATACGAATACATCTCTGTATCGTATATTTTACCACGGGCATTGCTAAAATGGGAGGAGATCAATGGTGGAATGGAGAAGCGACATGGCGAGCATTGTGCCAACCTCAATTTGCACAATTTGATTTAACATTCATTGCTCAATTACCTTGGTTTAGCAAACTACTCAGTTGGTCAACCTTATTAGTAGAAACAGCTTATCCGCTGTTTATTTGGTATCCTAAAACCCGACGATTTTGGTTATTTGCAACAATAGGGCTTCACGCAGGTATTGGTATTTTTATGGGACTACGCTTATTTGCTACCATCATGATTTTACTTAATCTCCTTGTATGGGGACTAGATATAATTCCATTTTTCAACAAAAAAGCCGTTCAAGAAAAATCTTGAACGGCTTTTTGCGTAGTACTAAAGCAACCAACAATTAAGCTGGTTTAGCGATTTCTACGTTTACTCTTTTACCTTTGATAGAAGCACCTTCCATACGGTTCAACACCGTTGTTGCGTATTCTTTAGGAACATCTACAAAAGAATATTTATCGAAAATATCAATTTGTCCTAATACATTTCCAGGAATTCCAGATTCGCCAGCGAATGCACCTACGATGTTAGCAGGAGAAATTTTCTCACCATGACCGATGTTTACAAACATACGAACCATGTTTGGATCTTTGCGGTATGGTTTTCCTTCTTTATCAACTCTTGGAGCACGTTCGCCACGGTCTTCACGAGCAGGTCTTGAATCTCTGTCACCACCACGCTCAAAACGTCCACCACGGTCGCCACCACGAGAATCTCTGCTATCACTTCCTCTACGTTCAAAACGTCCACCTCTTTCTCCGCCACGGTCGCCACCACGAGAATCTCTTCCGCCAGAACGATCGTTACGTCCGCCACGTTCAAACTCACCACTCAAGTTTTCGTCAGCAAATTCGTTTTTCACAACACCCATGTTCATTTTCACCAAAGCAGAAACAACTTGTTCTGTAGAGAAACCACCGTGTTGTAAATTTTGTAATACGTCTTCGAACAATTCTAAATCACCTTCTTCAATCATTGATTTAATACGTTCGATAAACATACCTTTTTTCACTCCAACAACATCCGTAAATGTTGGGATAACGCCTTTATCAATTTTCACTTTCGTGTAGTTCATAATTTCACGTAAACGATTACGCTCAGAACCTACTACGAATGTAAATGCACGACCCGATTTACCAGCACGGCCAGTACGACCGATACGGTGTACATAATATTCTTCGTCTAATGGAATATCAAAGTTGAATACCGCATCTACGTTGTCCACATCTAAACCACGAGCAGCTACGTCTGTTGCTACTAATACGTTTACAACACCGCTTCTGAATTTAGCCATTACGTTAGTACGTTGTTGTTGACGTAAATCTCCGTGAAGACCTTCGGCAGCATAACCACGTAATTGTAATTCTTCAACCACCTCGTCCACTTTTTTCTTTTGGTTACAGAAAACCAACATCAATTTCAAGCCGTAGAAGTCAATTAAACGAGTCATAACTTCCATCTTAGCACGTCCTTTCACGTCGAAGTATAACTGTTCAATATTTACGTTTGTGATTTCGTTTTTAACTACTTTCACTAATTTTGGTTCAACTTGATAACGGCTAGTCAAGGCCATGATAGGCTTAGACATTGTTGCTGAGAAGAAGATTGTTTGACGCTCTTCTGGAGTTTCTTGTAAGATACTTTCGATGTCTTCACGGAAGCCCATGTCTAACATTTCATCTGCCTCATCCAACACGACCATTTTCACTTGCTCTAGTTTCAAAGCACGTCTTTCGATAAGGTCAATAACACGACCTGGAGTACCTACAACGATGTTTGCACCTGCTTTAAGTGATTTTATCTGACGTTCAATTGAATCACCACCGAATACGGTTGTAACCCAAACGCCTTTTTTAAATTTAGAAAGTTTTTTGATTTCTTCCGTAACCTGCATTGCTAACTCACGAGTTGGACAAAGAATTAATCCTTGAACAAATTTATCGAAAGCTACCACTTTTTCGATCATCGGAATACCGAATGCCGCTGTTTTCCCTGTACCTGTTTGAGCTTGTCCGATTACGTCACGTCCTTCAAGAATGAACGGAATTGCTTCTGATTGAATTGGAGAAGCTGTTTCGAAACCCATTTCGGTTACTGCCTGCTGAACTTCTGTCGAAAGAGAAAGTTCGTCGAATCTTAATAATTGACTCATAATTGTTGTTTTGATTGCGTGATTAGTCCAAGAGTAAAGTTCATCGAAATGCAATCAATTACGAGCGATACACGGTATCTTGCTGATTGAATCTCATAAAACCCAAACTCTTAAACGGTTAAACTGTCACGAAGAACTAGCCCAAGTTTTCAAGGCATCTGTATAAGTGTCCTTTCTAGAAGGATAGCTTATTGGAATTGGCCTGTGTCTAATGCGACAAAAAATGTGATTGTTGTAAATTGTGCTTTACTGATGCCGAAACATCCGTTAAAGCTCTGGAAGGGTCCAATATAAACTGAAAAACAGTTTGAGATAGGAGTTGCTTCATGCCATTGAAGCGATACACAGAGACGTGCGGATGTTTTTTACTAACTTGTCACAAAGGTACGTAGATTTGCTTAGGATACAAGTCTATATTGCATTTTTTTTAGAAAATAAAAAACAACCTTATTTATTACAAACCAATACTCTCGCACTATTAAATTCATAAATACAACACACACCAATCTGGTATAGTACATTATTTATATTTTATTAAACCCTACCTTGATTTAGTAGGCAATAATCATAAATCAAGACACAAATCATTAAAAATATATCGACATTTGTTCAATATTCATGCTTCGCATCCGTTGAGGAAATACATTAGACCACCAAAAAAAAATTAGATACTCACAGAAATCAAGACAAATAATTTATGAAAAAGTTAGTTTTAATTCTCGCTTTATCCTTGTTAACCAATTCATTTTCAGCTATAAGTCAAGTATATTCAGATTCAGTACTACTTAATATTCAAAAGACCATTCAAAGTATCAAGAATGAAAATGA
>JARXAV010000281.1 GCA_029865665.1 Flectobacillus sp.
AAACGAGCGTGCTTTTTCCTTTTAGCAGGTGACTTCAGTCGCCTGTTAAAAGGAGATGGTTATAAATTATCAGTGGGGTATAGAATCCTTCGATATTTTAAACAGAGGATTAATGTAAAACATCAAATATCAGAAAACATAGGAGAGCGTACTTAAACGCTAGAATTTTATCATTTCTTGTTCCTTTCCATTTCGCCAGCGACTGAAGTCGCCGTCTAAATGGAAAGGAACAAGAAGGAAGATTCAACTCAAAACGAGTGTTTTTTTCCTTTTAGCAGGTGACTTCAGTCGCCTGTTAAAAGGAAAAAACACGACAATAAAGGTATCAAAGTAGATTGCTAAAGCGAGTGACGATTTTAACAATCATTCGGATTTTAAACGTAAAGAAAGACTAACAATCAGTGTAGGGTAACTTGTAGTCTTTGTGAATACAAAAGTCCACCCAGCCTACAAACTGGGTGAACGGGCAACTATTTTTGAGGAATAAAATACAAAGGAGTGGAGTAGTCAGCGATTGCCATGAGAGCATGATAAACGTAGGTTGCAACCAATGCCCCACCTTGTGTATTGATTAAGTTGGCATCATCTTCGGGCGTGTGGTATTGCGGGTGTCCTCCCGTATGAAGTCCAATTACTGAAATTCCTTTTTTGAAAAAAGAAACATGGTCAGAGCCACCCACATCGCCCGAAAAAACAACAGGATGCAAACCACTGTCTTCACCTAGTTGGATCATCAGTGCTACACCTTCTGGGAAAGTTCCTGCTCCACCCATATAGAGTTCGTTTTTGTCATTCAAACGGCCAACCATATCCATGTTAATCATCACTTTGATGCTTTCCAACGGAACAGGAGGGTGGTTTAAAAAGTACTTAGAACCAAGTAGCCCTTCTTCTTCGCCACTAAACGAAATGAAAATAATACTTCGTTTGGTCGTGGTTTTTAGTTGGGTAACTTGCTCTGCAATAGATAATAAGGCCGCCACACCAGAGGCATTGTCATCTGCCCCGTTATGAATGGCAAGGGTATCTTTCTTTTTGCTTCCTGTCCCTTTACCGCCCCAACCCAAATGGTCGTAATGGGCTCCAATCACGATAAATTCTTTTTTGAGAACGGGGTCAGAGCCTTCTATAAACCCAACGACGTTTTGGGTACTTACACTGTCAGACTTTACCTTATTAATGTCGGGTTTAGCAAATAATTGAAAAGTTTGGAAGTAATTGTCCTTAAATGCCTGTAAACCATATTTCTTAAAATGTTTGGCGATATAAGCGGCTGCTTCGTTATTGCCTTTTGTACCAGGGAAACGTCCTTCTAGCTTATCAGAAGCCAAATAACGATCGTGTTTGAAAAAGGTTTTTGCGTTAATAATACTTTGTGCGGTACTCGTTAAGCTTACCGAAATAAGCATAAAAAAGCTAAGGCAAAGTGCCTTGTTGGAGTTGAAGTAGTACATGAATGTAGGAATTAAAGTAAATTTTTATTGATGAAGTTGTTACGAATACGGACTTGAAGATACGTTAATTTTGGCTTTGAGAAGTGTTGATTTGTAGGGTAGGGGGAGTAAATGACGGATTGGAAATCCTATACCATGTCTATTCGGATTACAAATCCGAATAAGCAGGTTGACTACTAAAGACACTTATTTGTTTTAGTTTTTAATAAATTTAATTCTTTGATTTCTTATGTCTAGTACATAGCACCCCGAGATTAAAGTACTAATGTTAATAGGGTTTTCTGTACCTTTGGTTATCATATTACCTATGGAATCATAAATCGTGTAATCCAATGGTTGATTTGGATCTACTGTTAAATACAGTAGGTCGTTCGCAGGGTTTGGATATACAGTCAACTGTTGTTGGGTTTCATTACCCAGATTTGACAAAATAACCTGACTAGTAGATATGCCTGTTCTTGGATAATTAGTTACTACATTCCAGACCATTGTTTGCAAGTAATTGGCAAGTGCTTGTGAAGGAATTGGTGTATTTGAAGGAGCATTGGGAATTAAATTATTCGGTAAACCAGTAGGGTTTTTATTGAAAATACAAGCGTAATGAATCATACTACTCGCATAGGCTCCCAATTCATTGATGTGAATATTATCGCTAAAAAATTGTTTTATACTAGATATTTCAGGTACAAGTCCAAGTTGAATATCGTCATATAATCGTGCCATCATTTTATGTCCAGGTATAATATAAACGGGAGGAGAACCAACAGGTCTATTTAAATTGGCATAATCCTGCATGCGTTCAAATTCAGCTCCTTGTGTATCTAGCATTTTCCTCCAAGGTCCATTGCTATCATCAATGTTTGTCCAAGTTGTCCATAATAAAGTAGGTGTCCCTTTTCCTTTATTACCTTTTTCCCAAGCATTATTTACAAATAGGGATAAATAGTTTTTTTGCTCCTTGATTCCTTCTAAATACCATTGTTGTGTACTACCTCCTTCATAAAGAAGAGGGACTCTTTCTGTGATTATTAAGATTTCCCAATTTGCAATATGTAGTCTTGCATCTGGTGCTCCGTAGCCTACTTGATTTTCCCATCTAGTTCTGATGTTTGAACCTGGAATTGTAGATTTACCTACCATTGAATCAAATAGTTGACCTCCCTGTAATCCGTTAATATGCCCAATTAGATTAACATATAAGCCAGGCCAGTGAGGATAAAATAATGGATCTGTAAGGCTGTGTCCACTGTGTAATTGTGTTACCTGAGCGGAATATGCATTTTTGGGAGGTAATGACTGTGAGTAAATTTGATAGCAAAGCGTACTTGTCAAGAAGAATAATATCTTTTTCATCGTGTTTGATTGGTTTTGAGATAGCTTAGATTTAGTATCAAACTAAGCTTCTTAAAAATACTAAAAAGAAGTTAGATTGCAATGAACAAAGATGCTTAACATTTTACCAATTTATGATATCATAGAAACTTACAACCAAAATCAGAAAAGATTAGTAACTTAGTCGCTTCTATGAAAGAGTAGAGATATTCAAAGGTTTTGGGAAGCGATTGAGTTACTAATCTACAATTATGATGTTTGAACTTATTCCCTAAATAACTTTGGAGCGAAATCTGCTAAATAAATCCTCCAGAGTTTCCAAATATGTCCTTCGCCTGTTTCGAGGTATTCGTATTTCAAGCCCAACGCATCTAGTTTTTTACGATAATCAACATTGGCTTGATACAGAAAATCGTCTTTTCCGATAGCGATATAATACAGTTTCAACCCGTTTTCTTTCTGAGCCTTCAAGGTTGCATCCATATTGCTGTACACTTTTCCCGTAGCATCTTCACGAGGAATTAAAGCCGCTGAAAAAAGCCCGACATAATCGAAGGTATTCGGGTAATATCGGCTGATGTGCATGGTATGAAAGCCACCCATCGACAGCCCTGCAATCGCACGATTTTGTTTATCGGCTTTTACTCGAAAGGTCTTTTCAACATAGCTTACAATGTCCATAAAATTAGCTTCATACTCGCCATTCATTGATCTTGGTAGTAAAAATTCAGGCTTGTAGAAACCATCTTTTCCCTGTCCATATCCAGCATCTTGTACCACATTTCCGTTGGGCATTACCACAATCATGGGCTTTACCTTACCTTGAGCAATGAGGTTATCCAAAATCTGAACGGCACGTCCGTGAGCAGCCCATGAGTCTTCGTCGCCTCCTGCACCATGTAAAAGATACAGGACAGGGTATTTTTCGCTCGATTGCTCGTAACCAGCAGGAACATAAACGGTTAGCCTTCTGTTCATTTTTAGTCCAGCAGATGGATACCAGACGTGCGATACCGAACCATGTTGCACCTCGTTTGTTTTGTAAAGGTCGCCACGACCATTGCCCACTACGAAAACGTTGGTTAAGTAGGAAGCATTACGAAACGCATAAGGACTGTTAGGGTCATTGGTTTTAATACCGTCAACCACGAAGGTATAGCTATATAATTCAGAATCAAGTGGTTTTGAGGTGTACGTCCATAACCCATTGCTACCTTTTGCCAAATTAATAGTACCCGGTCCATCCTGTAAACCAAAACGAGTTTTCATTTTTACAGGCTGAAGAAAATCAGCGGTAAGTTGAACGCTATCTGCTTTAGGAGCCAAGAACCTAAACGTGACCGTACCGTCGGTATTGACTTGTGGAGAAATAATATTTTCTAATTCTTTCGGAATTTCCTGTGCGATAACCGCTCTGAAACTCAAGAAAAGGAGGATAAATAAAAGATTGAGATGTTTTTTCATGGAATGGATAATTATTGTTGAGAACGCAAGTTAATGAATTCCTAGACTTACTTATCCGCTCTCTTAGCAGGACGGTGTATTGGAGCAAATGGGAAGGCTAAAGAAATGAAATAGAGGAGGTTATTTGTGAGATGCAATGAATTACATCCTTACGAACTCGGTCGTCTCTACGAGACTTGTTGGATGCTTTTCCAAGTCTTGTAGAGACGACCGAACTAGTAATTGGGGAGGGGGTGACTGGTAGTTGGAGTGAATTAGATGTTATCTTTGATATAAAAATGATGCTATTGCATTACGGTTTGCAAGTATTCTATTAACTCATCTGGAGTTTCTGCATATCCCTCAAACACATTGATTGCTTGTTGATTACTTAAATTATCACCAAAAGCGTATTGTACCTTAGATTTTATTACAGATTTATTGGTGTTGTTATCTCTCAAAAGGAGTTCAATGAACCTTAATAAAAAATACATTTCATACTTTCCTCTAAATACTTTCCTTTTTTCGCAATTATTAAACTCATTCAATTTGTTAGTTAGTATGTCTTGTTCAATCTCTGTTGCGTTAGGAAATGTGTTTTTAATAGTTTCAAAATTGTAGTTGCAAGTTACAGCATCAAGTGTAAGGTTTATGAAACCCTTAGGCCATTTCTCTTCTAAATTTACTCCCGTGGTTGTTCCTGTTGAGTTTTTAATTTCAATTAAGCAAGCATACCAAGCATTGAATAAACAGCTTGCATCGTGAAATTGATCTTGCCTTTCTTGGTAAAGAGAAATACACTTTTCAAATATTTCCTTTTCATTAAACTCTGATAAATGAAACTCATTGATTAAAATGTCTTTAAAAACATCAACAGAAGTATATAAATTTTCAACTGAATAGCACGGAGTTTCGAAAACTGGAGGATTTAATGGTTCAAGTGCCTCATTAAAGTCTCTATCAATAAAAAATGCTTTTCGGTAACTAGTGTATTCTTGGCGGTTTGCAATAAGGGAACGTACCTCCAATACCTTATTTCTTCCACCACATTTTATTGGTATGTAGAGTGATGTAAAACGTTTAATTCTTGGTACATAATATGGGTTATCTTTTCCCTCGAAGAAGCAAAATAGGTAATTAGGGTATTTACTGGTTGCAATCATAAATTCATGAAAAGCAACTTGGGCTTTATCCCTACTATTTCTTAATTCGTCTACTGTCATTATTTAAAGGTTTCGTTTATAGGTTTAATGTACTCATTTAACCCAACAGCATAAGAATCTAAATCATTGTCGAAAATGAATGGAGAATGCGTTACTGCTAATAAAAACTCACATTTTTGAGAACGTATAATATCAGGCAAAAGTTGTTTTTGCCAAATTATGCTGAGGGATAGCTCGGGTTCATCAAAAAGGACTATAAATTTCTTATCGGCATCTGACAAATATATTTTTGAAAAAATGGAAATTATTTGCTTTTCGCCAGAGGATAAATATTTGAGGTCAATTTCTTTATCAGTTAAATCGGATTTTATAAAGATGTTAATACTACTTTCATCATAAAAAACTTCTTTATTAATTAAATATTTGTTACAAACATTTCTAAAAACATTAACAGAATTATCTAACGACTTTTGTTTTTCGTATATATCAACTAGCTTTTGCAACAGATATGCCGAAAGAGGATTTGTGAGTTGTTTCCTTGATACAATATCTTTAACCGCTTGCTTTTGGACATCAGTAAGAAGTTTTCCAACACGGGACAATATTATTTCTATATCGTTTTCGGTAATTTTATCTAAAATACTTTCTGTTGTGGGAGTATAATCGTTAATTACAACATTGAGAATATCTTTGGTGAATTCTGCGAGTCCTTCTTTTAATAATTTGTCAATTGTGTTTTCAATTTCGTTGAATCTTTTTTTCACATCATCCATCCCAAACTGAATGAGTGTATTTTCTTGATTAAGGTTTAACTCATCTTCACCATAACCTAAGTTATGTAAATCTTCTTCAACACGTCTAAATGTGGGAAAGTACATAATCTCCATTCCTTTAGTTTCACTTGAGATTTCTTCTTTACATTTATCTAAGACGTGATTTTCAATCTTTGATTTTCCTCTTTTGATATCATCAAATATTCTAAAAATTCGGTGCATAGGATATTTCCTAAATTTACTATCAGACAGCATTACTTGCCTTTCTATTGTTTCCCAATCTCCTGTATTATGGGCAAATTTATTTCTTAACATTTCGAATCTGGCAAATCCGATATCCTCAATGACATCTTTTATCAAAGGGTTTGAAAAGGTATCTTTAACTAACTCTGCTATATTTTTTTTCGATATTTCGATTGACTTCTCATTTGAAAAAATTAAAACTAATTTATCAAAATTATATTCATTTAGCCTAAAAAAGTCTTTTGTGAGGGTATAGTAGAATAGATTTAAGACTTGTGTTTTTCCAAGTCCATTTTCCCCAATAAGAATTTTTATATTCTCATCAAACTTTATGTGTACATCGCTTGTTCCAAACAAGCCATATATAGAAAACGATTTTATTTTATTCAAACTCATTTTATTGATTTTTTGCAAAGGAATCATTTTAAGCTTACATTTCACCCAATCACAATAAAGCTATATGTTTTGAGATAATCAGGGTTATTTCTGATGATTTAAGTTGTTGCTTAGTACTAATATTGCTCTAAATCTACCAACTTCCCCCTGAATAAACAAGACCTTCAATTTATATTTACTAAAACATTCACTCCGTGGTTATTCTTCCCTACCCCATAAACTCCCAAGCACTTTGATAGGCGTTGTTGGCTTCGCATAAAGCGATGAAATCGGCGTAAAATGGGCTTTGGGCTAGGGTGGCACTGTCGCCAATGACGATGAGTTTTTTTCTGGCTCTGGTCATGGCTACATTCATGCGTCGAATGTCGGACAAGAAACCGATTTCTCCTTTGGGGTTACTTCGGGTCAAACTAATGTAAACGACATCTCGTTCTTGTCCTTGAAAACTATCAATCGTATTTACCGAAATACTCTGATGATATGCCTTTAAGTCGGGCGAATGTACGAGTTGCTCTTTAAGTAAGTTAACCTGCTGTTTGTAGGGAGAAATCACGGCGACCGAAGGAAAATTTTCAACCGAGTAATGGCTTGCCAAGGTATTGACATACTCCGTTAAATGGCGAAATAACAGTCCTGCTTCTTCGGGGTTAGTCGTACTTGTTCCTTCCAGTTTTTCATCGAAACCACAGCCTGCGGTGTCAATAAATAACAGTGGACTGTCGGTATCAAACAAGCGATGTTGAGCCACCGAGGCATGAGCCAATAATTTGTTGTCATAAAATACCTGTGACGAATACTGCATAATTTGCTCGTGCATACGGTATTGTTCTTGCAACAGTACAACGGCTTCGGGATGCAGGGCGACGCATTTTTCGAGTAAGGTATTTTCTAAGCCTTTTCGAGCGGCTTCGTTTGATTTAATGGTAGGCGATAACTGGCAGTGATCACCTGCTAAAATAACCTTTTCTGCTCTCAAAATAGGAATCCAACAGGCAGGTTCAAGGGCTTGTCCTGCTTCGTCGATAATGACCGTATGAAACACCGCTTTGCGAACGGTATAGTGGTTTGCTCCGACTAAGGTTGCCGTTACGACCTGTGCTTTTTGCAAGACATCGTCCACAATATACTGTTCCGAATTATCGACTTCTTTCATAATCTTGTGAGCCTCCTCAAACAGTAATTTGCGTTGGTCTCGTTCCGATTTTCCGAAGCTTCTTTTGTATTTATGAGCCATGTTTTTAAACTCCTGAGCCTGCTTTTTGAGCTTTTTAATCTCTTTGGTATAAGCATGGTCACTCATTTTATAATCTAGGGTCAGGGCTTGTAAACGTTCCGAAACCCGTGCAGGATTTCCGACACGCACGACGTTTAAGCCTTGCTCCGCTAGTTTTTCGCTCAATAAATCAACGGCGGTATTACTTGGGGCAACCACTAATATTTTCTGGTTACTAGTCTGTACTAAGGTCTTGATTGCCTGTACTAAGGTCGTCGTTTTTCCTGTCCCAGGAGGGCCGTGTACGATGGCTAACTCATTGGCCGCCAGAATGGAATCAAGGGCTTTTTGTTGGAAAATATTTAAACTTGGGGCAGGGTACGTTGCTCCATCTGTGCGAAAAGAAGGCTTTTTTTGCCCTGTTAAAATATTGACAATGCGTCCTTTTTCGTCGTTATCGACCAATTGCTGTGCCTGTTTCAAGGCATCTTGCATTTCGTTATAACTATTGTCGTCAAAGAGCATATCAATTCCTAATTTCCCATCACGTGACCAATCTGGAAGTTCGTCCGTGCGTAAGGTAATGCGGAGTTTATTGCCCGATTGATGGCTGATTGTCCCCTCTAGTCGGTCTTCCTGCGGATTATGATTACTGAAAAGGACGGCAGGCATCCCAAAACGTAATTGGTGCGAAAGGTCTTGATGGGTCGTGCGTTCTACTTCTACCGAAAGATAATCGCCTCGAGACATTTCGGTGTTACGAATTGCCACGGGATACCACGTAAGCCCATTGGCCCTACGTTCTACCACAGAGGCACTTTTGGTTTGTAACAGGTATTGATTACGGTCTTCTTCTTGTTCCGTTTTCAATAAATCGAGTAAGTTTTTGAAATAATCCATATACAAAGGTACGATGGAAATTGCGTTTGCTCTGAAAAATGGGAGAGATATTGATATTAGGTAGGAGGTATTAGGTCGTAGGTATTTCCATTAGCGGGCGACTGAAGTCACCTGCTAAATGGAAAAGTGTCACTGTTTGCAAACCTGTGAGCTTTCTAAAACCTCACAGGTTTATTGGTACTCGTAAATTCGCTGGTCTTTGCAGATTTTTTTCTGATATAACAAAGTGGAAAAAGGAGGTAGGGAAAGTGTCACTGTTTGCAAACCTGTGAGGTTTTAGAAACCTCACAGGTTTATTGGTTCTAGTGAGGAGGATGTTTGTTATTCCACTTAGCGGGTGACTTCAGTCGCCCGCTAAGTGGAGAAGGGAACTAGTTTTTTATTCCTTTATCATTTTAAACGAACCTTCTTCTTGCTCGTTTTTGATATGAATTACATAAACACCTTTTGGTAAGTTGCTTGTCTGAATCTGCGTTGTTTCTTGCGTAATTCCTTGTTGAATAACCGATTGTCCAAAAGCATTGTATAGCGTTACGTTCGCATTTCTTTTCACCGTTGTTTTTAACTGAATCGTCACATAATCCGTTGCAGGATTTGGGAAAATACGGTAGAAAACATCTTCTTCTTTGGTACTTGCTAAAATCTTTTCAGGTAAGAAGCCAAAGTAAAAACGACTAGACACAGGATAGTGGTCAGACGTGCTATTCACATAGTTCGCCACGTAATTGATTGGGCGAGCCACGTTGATGGTATTGTCTAAATAGTACATTCCCGAAGTAGAAGCCGCAGGTTTTGCTTTGTCGATGGTGATTGTACCAAATTCGTTAGAAACCAATAGGTGATCAATAATATCAGGATACGATGCTGTACTCGATACGCCACACATACTCAAGGCTTTTGAGATGGGATTATAATTTTTAGTGTCTTTCACAAAAGGGGCGTAAGAAGACGCATTTCCAATAGCGATAGACGTATCTAA
>JARXAV010000093.1 GCA_029865665.1 Flectobacillus sp.
GTCTTTAATCATCACGGTTTCGCTACTTGCTTTAGTAGGATTCATCGCATTCAAACTGTACAATAACAAACAAAAAATCGAAGCTAATAAGGTGACGATTGACCGTACCATTATTCCTGTGGCAGTGTCAACGGTCAAAGCAGATTATTTGCCTTATGACGGTAAAGTAAATCTACCTGCCAACTTAGAGTTGAACAACGAAGCGACTCTTTCGATTGGTGTTCAAGGAAAAATTGAAAAATTGGGTATTGAAGTAGGTTCAAGAGTTGCTCAAGGACAGGTTATCGGTAAGTTAGATGTAAAACTTAAACAAATCAACTTAAAGGCTAATGAATTGACTTTGGCTAAGTTAGAGAAAGATTTACAACGTAACAGCGATTTACTGAAAGGAAATGCAGGAACAGAATTAAGTGTGATCAATTCTAAATATGATGTTGAAAATACCCGTATCCAAATTGAACAAGTAAAACAACAAATTGCCGACGGAAATATCATTGCTCCTATCGGTGGCGTGGTTACTTCTCGTAAACTAATGGCTGGCGAATATGTAAACCCAGGGACTGTGATTGCTACGATTGTAGATGATGTACACTTGAAAGCGGTTGTGTTTGTCAACGAAAAAGAGGTATATCAACTAAAAGTAGGTCAAGCCGCTTCGATTACATCGGATATATTTCCAAACAAAACCTTTGTGGGTCATGTGAAATTCATCTCTCCTAAAGGGGACGAAAACCATAACTACCGTGTTGAATTACAATTGAATACGAATGCCTTACGTGCAGGTACGTATGTAATGGTAGGCTTTGATTTAGGACGTAGAGCGAGCGTATTACAAATTCCGAAATTGGCTTTAGTAGAAGGTACTAAAAATCCGTATGTCTATGTGGTACAAGACAAGGTAGCGAAGATTCAAAAAATTACGGTTGGACGTGAAGTAGGCGAAAACATCGAAGTTGTTTCGGGTTTACAAGCAGGACAAGAAGTCGTTACTAGTGGACAAATCAACTTGACTAATGGTAGCAAAATAACTAAAACTAACAACCAATAATCGTTAAAAATATGTCAATCACCGAGCTATCTATAAAACGACCATTACTGATTACAGTAATCTTCGTAACGCTTATGTTGTTTGGTTTTGTATGTTATAAACAATTGAATTATAACTTATTACCAAAATTTGAAGCCAATATTGTTATTGTTCAAACAGTTTATCGTGGAGCATCTTCTGATGAGATTCAGAGTACAGTCACCAAGCCGATTGAAGATGCTATATCTGCCATTGAAGGAGTCGATAAACTTTCGTCAACATCATCCGAAGGGGTTTCTGTTGTAACAGTTCAGCTAAAATCAGGAATTAATACCCTTGATGCTCAACGAGATGCAGAACGAAAAATCAATCAGATAAAATCAACCTTACCTGACGATGCCGATGACCCAATTGTTAGTCGTTTCAACACCGATGAGATTCCAGTATTGAGAATTAGTGCTTCTGCCAACATGTCAGAGCCTGAATTATACGATTTGATTGACCAAAAAATCAAACCCGTTTTGTCGAATGTCTCAGGAGTTGGTACAGTTCGTTTAATTGGGGGTAATGAACGAGAAATTCAGGTAAATCTTGATAATGATAAATTACAGGCGTACAATATTTCGTCGGCACAGGTAAATCAAATGATTTCGACGAGTAATAGCTCTTTCCCAGCAGGTAGTATTTTGAGCAATAGCAATCGTACTTCCATTCGGATGGATGCTAAATTGGTGAAAGTAGATGAATTAAGAAAGTTGATTATTCGTCAAAATACCGATGGAAGCCGTGTATTGTTGAGCGATTTAGCGAGTATTACAGACGGACAAACGGAAGCAAAAACATTAAATAGAAATAATGGAAAAGCTGGTATTGGTATTGAGATTGTGAAACAAGGCGATGCCAATGCGGTAAATGTGAGTAAATTGGTAAAAGAGAAGTTGATTGCCATTCAAAAAACGTATGCTGCTCAACATTTCAATTATGATATTGCAGCCGATCAATCTGTTTATACCTTAGCTTCTGCTGATGCCGTAATCCACGATTTATTTTTGGCGATTCTTATTGTGGGAGCTGTTATGTTGTTCTTCTTACACAGTTTCAGAAGTTCCTTGTTTGTATAGGTTGCCATTCCTTCGGCAATGATTCCAACTTTTATTTTGATGTATTTGTTTGGTTTCTCACTTAACTTGATGACCCTCATGGGCTTATCATTAGTCGTGGGTATTTTGGTGGATGATAGTATTGTAGTCTTAGAAAATATCTATCGTTACCTCGAAATGGGTAAATCAAAAGTAGAGGCAGCCATCGAAGGTCGTCAGGAAATTGGCTTTACCGCAATGGCGATTACCTTAGTGGACGTTGTGGTATTCTTACCTTTATCGATGAGTGGTGGTTTGATTGGGAATATCTTGCGTGAATTCTCCTTGGTAGTAGTATTTTCAACCTTAATGAGTTTGTTTGTTTCCTTTACCTTAACGCCCTTATTGGCATCAAGATGGGGTAAAGTTGAAGTATTGAGTAAAGACACGCTTTGGGGAAGAATCAACTTAGCCTTCGAAGGCTTTATTGATGGAATCAAAGAGGAATATGGTAAACTTCTAAAGTGGTCATTGAGCCATAAACGTTGGGTCTTAATTGCTATCGTAATCATGTTTGTCGGTTCGATTATGTTATTGGCAAAAGGATTTATTGGTTCATCTTTTGCAGGTAGTAGCGACCGTGGCGAAATTGCGGTGCAGCTAGAAATGGCTCCTCAAACACCGTTGTCAGAAACCAACTTAATGACCAAGAAAGTAGAGCAACTCATTTTGGGCAAACCAGAGGTTGACAAAGTCTTTGCTAACGTAGGAACACAAACGGGTGCGGCAGGAACAGGAAGTTCGAATTCAAATATTTCTGAAATATCGGTTGTGTTAGTGGCGAAAGAAAAACGTAAACTTTCGTCTGACGAATTCGGAATGATGATTCGGGATGAAGTAGGTAAACTAGCAGGGGTGAAAGTTGTTGTTCGTTTAACTACGATTACTGGTAGTAGCGAAGCTCCAATTCAGATTGCCGTAAAAGGGGTTGATATGGAAACGATTCAGAATATTGCTAATCAGATTAAAGCAGTTGTTCGTAAAACCCCTGGCACTGACTACGTTGAGTTTAGTACGAAAAGTTTAAAAACGGAAATTGCGATTAAGCTAGACCGTGATAAAATGGCTAATGCTGGTTTGAGTGTTACGGAAGTGGGGGGAGCAATTCAGTTGGCATTTAGAGGAAATGATCAGTCGAAGTTTAAACAAGGTGGAGAGGAATATCCAATTAACATTTCACTTGATAAGTCGGATAAACGCTCAATTGAAAATGTTCGTGAATTGACGCTTCGTAACAGTCGTGGAGCAATTATTAAATTACAGGATGTAGCAACTGTTTCGGAGGTAGTGGGACAATCGGTTTTAGAACGTTCAGATCGTATGAACTCGATTAAAGTAACGGCTTCTGCTGTTGGTCGTCCTACGGGAACAATTGTTGCCGATATTCAGAAAGAAGTGGCAAAAATTAAACTTCCCGCTGGCGTAACCGTTGATTATCAAGGGGAAGCACAACGTCAGAAAGACGCATTCGGAAGTTTAGGTTTGGCAATGTTGTTGGGTATTCTATTGGTGTACTTAATCATGGTGGCTCTTTATGAAAGTGTGGTTTATCCATTTGTGGTACTGTTCTCTATTCCAGTAGCCCTAATCGGAGCGTTGCTTGCTTTGGCATTAACGATGGAGTCTTTAACCATCTTTGCGATTGTAGGATTGATTATGTTATTGGGTTTAGTAGCTAAAAACGGTATCTTGATTGTGGACTTTACCAATCACTTAAAAGAACAAGGCTTATCCGTTAAAGAAGCACTAATCGAAGCAGGGCAAGAGCGTTTGCGTCCTATCTTGATGACCACCATCGCCATGATAACGGGTATGCTGCCGATTGCCTTAGCGACAGGTTCGGGAGCGGAAGTTAAAAACGGTATGGCGTGGGTAATTATTGGTGGCTTAACTAGCTCGATGTTCTTAACCCTCTTATTAGTACCTTGTATGTATTACATCATTGACTCATTAAAAAGTAGCGTGATGAAGTTTAGACAAAAAGCTTAATATCGTTTAGTAAGTGCATAAAAAAAGCCTCGTTTCCGAAATGGATGCGAGGCTTTTCTCTATAAAGGAAACTTAGTAGTTTCTTATTAATCTAACTTATTTTTATACTGATCAATAATTCGGTAAATAGCCTTTTGTGCTTCTAAATCAGGGAAGTATTCAAACATGATTTCGTGTACATCATAGTTGATGGTTAATCCCGTTTCCAGATAGTTGAATGCCTCTTGGTATTTCCCTGCTTTTATCAAATAGATGGATGCACGATAATACAATTCAGCTTCTTCTGGCATTTGTTCCATGGCAGACATCACAATGTTTGCCGCAGCATCAAAATCGCCTTGTTCATGGTTCAGAACAGACCATTTAACCCATGCTTCCAAATTCGTATCGTCATATTCCGCAGCGAGCTGATAGGCTTCCATCGCTGAAATTAGATTGCCCACATTGGCTTCTGCATCCGCTAAAGCAAGCCAATGATACGAATTATTGTCACTCAACGACGTTGCTTTTTTCAAGAAATGCAAGGCTTCAAACCACTTTTCCATTTCTGACAAACAAATGCCAACGCCCAAATAACCGTCTTCCCAAAGTGGGTCTAATTTGATAGAGTCTTTATAGTAGTGAATCGCCTCTTCATAACGTTCTTGGCGTTCAATACTTGCTCCCAAACAGCAATAAACCTCTGGCGAAATCTCTTCGTGTTCGAGGCAGTAGCGATAGGCTTCTTCTGCTTTCGGCCATTTTTCCAGATTCATATAAGCATTTCCTAAATTGAAATGTGCCGATGAAAAATCTTCTTTGATAGCCACTGCATATTCGTAAGCATTGGCTGCTTCTTCAAAGCGAGCCATTTTAGAATACGCAATTCCGATGTTATACCAAGCATTATGAGAGAAAGGATCGTTGTCGATAAATTTCTCATAATAGGGCAAACTTTCTTCTAGCGAACCTATTTGATCTAAACTATTAGCAAGTTCATAAAGGGCATTTTCATTGTTCATATTCACCTCAATAGCCTGTTTGAAGGCTTCTACGGCATTATGATGTTTTTCCCAACTCTGATATGCCAGTCCAATATGAAAATACACTTCGTCTTTTTCTTCCGAAAAATCAAGCATTTCTGTTAGTACCTCAATGGCAGATTGAAAATCTCCCTTTAGGTTGAATATGGTACTTTTAAGGTAGATAATATCGGTGTCCGCAGGATTAAATGTTTCTGCTTTATCGAGAATTTCTAGTGCTTCGTCAAACTTATTGGTATTCGAATATAACTCTGCTTTACAGAGCATCATTTCGAGGGCATAGGGATATTGTTCTAGTGCAATTTCACAAGCCCTCATTGCTGCCTCAATTTTCCCTTCGTCCATATAGTGTTCCACTATTTGTTCGTATGTATCAAGGTCGAAGAATGAACTCTCTCGTTGTTCGAGCATTGTTTCAAAACGCCTTACAGAATGGAGAACATCTTCTTGCTGATCTTCAAAATCTTCTTCCATCATTGCTTTTCCTAGGTAAGGTGGTGATACACTAAATCTCTACATATAGACCGTTTTAGTACACCTTTGAAATACTAAAATGATTGTGAGGGTCTTAAAAATGAATTTTATTCATTGTCTTTTGAACTTTTTAGACAACCACATGTATTAGTGCCAAGATAATTAAAAACTTTGTTTTTTCCAAAAAAAGGTAGCCTGTTCTACCGTTACTGAAAGTACCTATTTTTTCATGGATGAACCATGCAACCGCTACTGAATTTTGGGTTAATGTTTTCTAAGTAATTAAGATTAGTACTTGTTATGATACCGTTATCCGAATCGCTTTTAGCCCATATACTCCTTGCATTTCTTCAAGCTCAAGGTATTCAATTTCTTGATTAACAAGCCCTTTGCTATGCAAAAACTCAATATACCCAAGGTAATCATCTAGGTCTTTTACATTGCCATAAACGATGGCTATTTTCCCTGGCTGGGTTAGGCGTTCGCCAGTTCCCTTTATGAGTGCTTTGTCGATACGTTTTTTCATGATTTCGTATCGTAAATTATATGCCCCCTCCGTATCAAATCGACGTTCATCTTTTCTGAAACTAATGTCAATTGAATTACTATGAACCAATATTAATTGGGTAGTTTCTAGTGCAATGGGCAAACTTCCCAGTAATATTCTGGTAATTTGGGTGATTTCGGCCATAGAAGTTAATTGCCAAAGTCGCAAATTACGGAGATAAATGGGGTTATACACTTGATTCGGACAGATACTTTGTCCGACATAAATGTTGTATTCTACACCATCCGTTTTGTACTTCTCAAAATAGTTTGGATACGCCTGCTGTATCTTTTCTTTTTCTTCTTCAAGATAGTTACTCACCGTTGTATTGATCGTATTTAGGCTATCTTCAAATGCCTTACGAAATTCATAGACTTGACCAAAATTATGTTCGGTTACAACAAAATAATAAGAAAGTGCAGTATGGTCTGTTCCATTTAAATCAAGTAAATGTTTGAAAATTGGTTCGATTTCTTCTGAGAAAAAGTAATTTAAATGGATTTCATCATCGGGCGAAATTCCATCTTGAATCAGTTTTAAAAACTGTTGATTTTTGAATGCTAATTCTTCAATAATAGGTAAGTCTCGCTCTTGCTGAATGTGTTGCAAGGTAGCGTCTATGATGTGTAATTGCG
>JARXAV010000117.1 GCA_029865665.1 Flectobacillus sp.
TTGCAACTCTCGCTCCCTGACTTTCATTTTTTGTTTTAACCCGAACTACATAAATCCCTTGCTGAAAGGTAGAAGCAACAATAGTTAAATAACCGCTGGATTGATTAGCGTAGTTTTGCCCGTAGACTTTATTACCTCGCATGTCATACAAGGTGACTTCTAAATCTTGAGTACCCGTAAAACTAGCTTTTAAGGTAATAGTATTATTTTGAATAGGATTACCCAACACACTTAGTATAAGATTTGGAGTATCTTCAATTTTGGTTAAACTACTCAGCAGTGCTTTTCGTTTGGCACTCAAAGACAGAACAGCCCTCGTTCTAGCTTTCTGATTCGCCGTAAAAAGGTTCATACACTTATCTGGTGAGTAATCCATGTAGTTTTCAATCTGATTTTTTGTACTTACTCCAAGACAATTAGATGTTAGGTCGGTACAAACATTTTTGTCGGATAAATTTAGTTTCTCGATTGGAGGCGTGTCGTCGCAATAGTCTGTCCCACATGTTATGTCACCATTTGTGTGTAATAATCCCAACCAATGTCCAATTTCATGTGTGGTGGATCTCCCTAACGCATACAGAGGCTTAGATATACCACAGCAAGTTCCAAAAGAAGCATAGTTCACGATTACTCCATCAAAATCTTTCAATCCAGCTATATCAGAGTTACTGCCTACTAATCCTTCAACTTTACTATCATAGGGTAAACTCGAATAACCTAAATATTCTCCCGCTACAGGAACCACAAAAATATTTAAATAGCGGTCTGTATCCCAAGCTGCTAATTTAGCAAGTGTAACTCTATCCTCGTGCGAATCTATATTCCAACCTGCTTTTGAATTATATTGGCGAGTTATCCCCGTAGAAGAATTACCATTGGGGTCCGTGTTTGCCAGATAAAACTCAATGTCCATATCCACTCCTATTGGATTAGTATTATAACCATTTGTTCCTACTTTCCTGCGATAGTCCTCATTTAGTACTCTTATCTGAGAATTAATTTGCTCAACCGAAATATTGGGATTATTCGTTCCACCGATCGCATTACTAGCAGTATTGTGAATAACATGTACCACTACAGGAATACGAATTAATTCATCGGCAGCAACTCGTGCTTCAGAAGGGCCATTCTCCTCTAGAAAAGAGCGAACCTGAGATTCAAATACACTTTTTTGTCTAACATAGTCCAAATTTTGAGAGAGAATTTCTTCCCGTTTTGCTACCGCACAACGTTCTTGTGCAAAAGGTGAAAGAGCAAAACAGCAAAAAAGAAAGGAAAGTAGTTTTTTCATGTCACATTTAGGGTAAAAAGGCAGCTATTTAAGCTGCCTTCCATCAATTAATTATTAGTTCTAAAGACCCTTTTTTTATCTAAAAGGTTGCATGAACTTATCTTTTTCTATAATTAGAATTACTTTCAGTATCTTTTGTGAGTTCTTTCTCCGCATCCATTTTATCATAAGCCATGATAATTTCACGAACTAAACGGTGACGAACCACATCTTTTCCATCCAGTTCGATGAAGGTAATTCCTTTAATACCTGTCAGAATCTTAGAAGCCTCCACTAAACCCGATTTCATTTTGGTTGGTAAATCAATCTGCGATTTATCTCCTGTAATAATTACTTTCGAATTAATCCCCATACGAGTCAAGAACATTTTCATCTGCATAGGTGTCGTATTTTGTGCTTCATCCAACAAAACGAAGGCATTATTGAGCGTTCTACCACGCATATACGCCAAAGGAGCAATTTCGATTACCCTGCTTTCAATTAAAAACTTTAGTTTTTCGGGTTGAATCATATCGTCCAACGCATCGTAAATCGGGCGAAGATATGGGTCAATCTTTTCCTTTAAATCACCTGGCAAGAAACCTAAATTCTCACCTGCTTCTACGGCAGGACGAGTGATAATTATTTTTTTAACTTCTTTATTTTTAAGCGCTTTTACAGCAAGTGCCACTGCGGTATAGGTTTTCCCTGTCCCTGCTGGCCCAATCGCAAAAATAATATCATTCTTAGCGGCTGCCTCAACCAATTTCTTTTGATTGGGCGTTTTAACTCGAATAACAACTCCTTTCGTACCATATAAAAGCACATCCTCCTCCTCTTTCACATGCACGGGAGTTTCCTCTTCTGGAGCTTCCGATGGATGAATGTAACCTTCGATTAAATCCTTATTGAGTTTGCCATATTTCTTAAAATGCGTTAATAAGGACTCGATAATCTCGCCCATTTTAACCATATCAGAAATCGAACCTCTCAGAATAATTTCGTTTCCTCTTGAAACAATTTTACTTTGTGGAAATGCCGCAGCAATTTCGTTAATAGTGACATTATCTACTCCTAAGAAGCTCAGTAAATCTACGTCTTCTAAGGTAATTATTTTTTCGGTCAAATCTTTATAAATTGTTTTTTAGTGAATGATGTAACAACGACTACTAAACTAACAAAAAAAATGCTTTTTTGTGTATGATTATTCAAGATAAAAAAAAACATTATTTTTACGTATTGATAGTCAGTATTTTAAATAAAAAAACTACTTCCTTTTTATAAATCAACATTTTATTCAACAATTAATGCGTTTAATTTAGTTTACAAGACATTTATAATTACCTCCGATAAGTTGTTTCAATTTATTGCTATATTGACTACAATATTGCTTAACTTTGCTGTCCTTTGCCCCTTAATGTAAGGCTAAATTTGAGTTTTAAAAACCTCGTTTGTTTCCTAGCTTATTGGAGTCTTCAAAGGCATTTACTAGTTATTACTCGTCAATAAACGCCAATATTTCTACGAAAATTTGGTTAATCAACTGACAATCATTCAAATAAATCAGATGGAACAGAATAATACCAATAGTTATAAAAAGCCAACAACTTTTGCAGGAGGACGTATTGCTTCTCAAAATCGTTGGCTTGATACAGGTTTAGGAAAAGTACCGCCTCAAGCCTTAGACTTGGAAGAGGCTGTTTTAGGGGCGTTGATGATTGAAAAAGACGCTCTGACCACTGTCGTTGATATTTTGAAAGCTGATTCTTTTTATAAAGAAGCTCACCAACGTATTTATGGTGCTATTACAACACTGTTTGCAAGTTCAGAACCCATCGATTTATTAACCGTTCAGAATCAATTGCGTTCTACGGGAGAATTAGAAATCGCTGGAGGAATATCCTATTTAGCTGAATTAACACAACGTGTCAACTCGGCTGCCAATATTGAATTTCACGCACGTATTGTTGTTGAACATTCCTTAAAACGCCAATTAATCACTGTTTCTTCTGAGATTCAGAAAATGGCTTATGAGGATACTACTGACGTTTTCCAATTATTAGATAAAGTTGAACAGGAGTTATTCCGTATTTCGGAAGCAAATATTCGTAAGAACTATGCCGATATGTCGTCTATTATGCGAACGGCTCTCTTAGAATTAGAAGCGAAGAAAAATCAAAAAGATGGTTTAACGGGCGTTCCAACTGGATTTAGTGCCTTAGACAGAGTAACTTCTGGTTTCCAAAAAACCGAATTAATCATTATTGCCGCTAGACCCGGGATGGGGAAATGCCTTGGGAAAGGCACAAAAGTGTTGATGTTTGATGGTAGCCTGAAAAAGGTAGAGGACATTGTAACTGGAGAATTGTTGATGGGAGATGATTCTACTCCTAGAAGAGTAAAATCTATTGCTCGTGGACAAGAACGAATGTATTGGATTCGTCAAAATAAAGGTATGGACTACCGTGTGAATGAAAGCCATATTCTTTCCTTGAAACGTAGCCGTAATGAAGGTAATCATCAGCACGGAGATGTTCTCAATATCACTGTAAAAGATTACCTAACAAAATCTGACAAGTTTAAATCGAACTATAAAGGCTACAAAGTAGCTGTAGAATTTGAAGAGCAACAGCTATCAATTGAGCCTTATTTCTTAGGACTTTGGCTAGGTGATGGACACGCCTATTCATCTCGTATTACCAATGTAGATGAGGAAATTATTTCTTACCTTTCTGATTACGCTGATAACTTAAACCAACAAGTGTCCGTCTATCAACAAAAAGGTAAAACGACAAATTATGCTATCACAAAGGGGTATAAAAGTAAAAGTGGGTTCTCTATCAGCAGTGAACTAAGAAAACACAACTTACTGCAAAACAAGCACATACCTCAAAATTTCCTGATTAATTCGATAGAAAATCGTTTGCAACTATTAGCAGGATTACTTGATAGCGATGGTCACTATTTAATCGACTCTAATGGATATGAAATTACTCAAAAGAGCTTAGAACTTGCTCAACAAATCAAGTTCTTATGCGATTCGCTTGGTTTTAGAACATCCCTTACTGCTAAAAAAGCAAGCATTGCTTCAAGAGGATTTGAATCTGAGGTATATCGTGTCCGAATTTATGGAGATGTTGATAAAATACCTGTTCGAATAGCTCGTAAAAAAGCAAAAGCATGGGCGAGCCCTGTTGACTGGCGAATGACTGGCATTACCGTTGAATACGACAAAGTTGATGACTATTACGGCTTTGAAATTGATGGAAACCGTCTGTTTTTGTTAGAAGACATGACCGTAACGCACAATACGGCCCTTATTCTTTCTGCTTGTAGAAATGCGGCGGTTGACTTCGGACAAGCCGTGGCGGTGTTCTCACTAGAGATGTCTTCGGTTCAGTTGGTCAATCGTTTGATTTCGGCTGAGGCGGAATTAGAATCAGAAAAGTTAAGAAAAGGAAATCTTGCCCCACACGAATGGGCTCAGTTACACGCCAAAATCGGTCGTTTAACCAATGCTCCTATCTTTATTGACGATACCCCTGCCCTTTCAATTTTGGAATTACGTGCCAAAGCTCGACGTTTGAAAGCTCAACACGATATTCAAATGATTGTGATTGACTACTTACAGTTAATGTCAGGCGATTCTGGTGGTAAAGGAACAGGAAACCGTGAACAAGAAATTGCGAATATTTCACGTTCCTTAAAACAATTAGCGAAGGAATTAGACGTTCCCGTAATTGCCTTATCGCAGTTGAGTCGTGCCGTAGAAACTCGTGGAGGAGACAAACGTCCACAATTATCCGATCTACGTGAATCTGGGTCAATTGAACAAGATGCCGATATGGTAATGTTCATTTACCGTCCTGAATATTACGGCATTACACAAGATGAAAGTGGTAATTCAGTAGCAGGAATTGGAGAACTTATTATCGCTAAAAACCGTGCTGGTTCGTTAGATACCGTACAATTACGCTTTATTGGTAAGTTTACGAAATACTGTGATGTTGATTCTGGTGACTATTCGAGTTTTAGCAATAATGGAGGCGAATCACTCCAATCGTTCTCGGCCATTCCAGACCCAATAGCAGGGTTTGAAGGCGGAGCAAGAACCTTTGGAAGTAGAATAAACTCCTCTTCGAATATGCCTGAAAACAATAATGGAGGAAATACTCCTCCAAGTTTTGGAAGTACCCCACCTAATCAGGATGTACCATTTTAATAAAAAGAGCGGCGATAAAACAAATCGTCGCTCTTTTTATTTTATCCGAGGGTTGACCCACCGTCAGAATTAAGTCCTGCATTATCAAAACTATTTCCTCCGCCATTTCCTTGT
>JARXAV010000151.1 GCA_029865665.1 Flectobacillus sp.
CCCCCTCCCTCGATAGCATCTGGACAGCCATCATTATCTGAGTCCAGATCCACTACATTCGATAGACCATCACCGTCGGTATCACAATCTGCTGACTTATACTCATAGCCAAGTGCTAATGCCCAATACTCAAAATCATACCCACCAGTAGTAGCAATTAAATGTCTTGTTATGATTACTTTTTCATAAGCTTTGCCAGCAGGTGCTTGTACTTGAGCCCATCTAGCATCCTGTGAACCTGAATATCCAGCGGGATTATCGCTTGGATCTAACACAATTCCTGTAGCCGTTTTGGTTCCTGTTTGCCAAGGAGTAGAGAATGTTCCACCTCCAGCTTGAGAAGTATTTACATCCGAAAGGAGTACTTTCCAATCCGTATAGTTAGTCTCTAAAACATTACCAGGAAGATATGCTTGAATAATTATTTCATTATTCCAGCCTTGCACATCAGGATAAAATCCTCCCACTGCAATAATTGCACTTTCATCTGTTGATCCTTGCGAGGTATTTGTATAGTCAATTTCAACCTTGTGCAAATAGTCTCCAATTTGCTGAGGAGACGCACTTCGTAAAAGGTTCAACGCAGACGAATTCGTTGGCGTTATTACACCCGTGTATTCATTACCAAAAACAGTACCTGTGAAATTACCTGCTAGAGAACCTCCTTCAAACGCTCTCGGGAAACGGACACCAGCACCTAAATCACCATTTGAATGCTGATAGGTCATAGCTGTTCCATTTCGAGTATAACTCAACACGGTATTTACCTTGACTGTCCCACCTGAAGGATATGGCACTGAGTGGACTGACTGTAATGCTGGCCATCCTGCAAAATCAACATATTGTACTTTACTGATATTTGGGCATTCTGCTGTATCCAATATACCATCATTATCATCATCAAGGTCATTGATATTGGCTACACCATCGCCATCAATATCATTACAGTCTACTATCGTTGCAGTTACGCTATCCGCAGGACTATAACAATCTATTACTTTATCATAGTACAAAGCATAATATGTGCCCGCCGTACTAACTGCCGTTAGATTCGTTAAGGTATCACCTGAAGAAGTAGGTTCTCTATGAGTACTCCACACAAGACTTGTTCCTGCTGGCTTTGTTCCTATATTAGTCAATCCTGCCAAACTGAAGGTCGTCGATGGACATGTATTGGTAACAGTCGTTTCATTGATTGCAGGAGCAGTACTTCCAGCAACACAACCAGCAACAGTTGAACCCATGTATCCAAAGGTAGAGAAGCTGGTTATATTATTGAACTGCACAAAGGCGATACCATTTTCTATACCCGAAGAATCTGGAGTTAGAGCAATAGCGTTGGATAACCCAGTGACCGTTAAATCTCCAAGAACTGTTGATTTAACATGTGCTGGGTGCTTGAACCATGTTCTGTATTGTGTTGGAAGAGTAAGAAATTCTATTGGATTATAGTATATTCTCACTTTAACTCCTCCATTTATATTATAGTTTCCAGGAGCAACTACCATAGCCATTCTATTAGCTACTGCAGTTGTATTAATCAAATTTGTTCTGGTATAAACACCAATTTGGCTGGCATCGACAGTGACAGATGTAGGAGAGAAACTACTACCATTTGGACTGATAGCAATATAACTAACCAGATCTGCAATACCCTCTTTATAATAATTAAACTCCCCCTTAGTACACAAATTCGGGAGTAACTTGACAGAGCCTAACGGTAAAAGGAGTGGTAAGGTTAAGTTACACAAGGGAATACCACAAGTATTCAATGTTGCAACTACCGAATCCGCAGGGCTATAACAATTATTCACTTTGTCATAATACAAAGCATAATATTTACCTGCAACACCGACTGTTGCAATGTCTGCTAGAGTGTCTGCTACGGAAGTAGGAATTCTACTCAAACTCCAAATCAAACTTGTTCCAGAAGGTGTAGCACCTGTATTAGTCAGCGAAGCCAAACTAAAGGTAGTAAGAGGACAAACATTGTCAACTGTTGTTGGGGTAATAGCAGGTGCTGTAGTTCCTGCCACACACGCCGAAGAACAAACCTTATAATGAATAGTGTTCGATACTCCTACGCAATTAACATCATTTGTCGTTTTAGCATATAGAGTATCTCCAACAGCAAGTGTAAATGTACCCGTTGAATACACTCCAACAATTGAATACTCACCTACTGGTACAGATGAGAAGGATGCACTAGTTGAAGTTTGAAGTATCTTATTGGTAGCATCATTAACTAACGCATACGTAGTAGTAACACCAGGTGTTGGACTTGGAGTCGCTGTAAACGCAATAGTAGCTGGAGCTGCACTGTAATCACAAGTTGCGGTACATACTTTAATTCCGACAGGAGATGAATATTTCAAACATCCGCCAACCAAACCATTAACGTAAACATCGGAAATGAGCTTCCCGACAACATCGTTATGAATTGACGCACCTGAAGTATAATAGGCTGTTACGGCATAATAGATACCTTGACCAACACCTGTAAAGATTGGAGACACGGTGCTTCTAGCTGTAATAGCACCAGAAACCATATCGACTAATAGATAGGTTTTAGAAAACCCTATTGGCTCTGCCCCTGCAACCAAAGTTACTATTGCAGGTGCAGTTGGATAATCACAAGTAACAGGTATTGTGGGCAGGTTTGGTTTTTGAGCTATTACTGATGAAAAAGTAACTAGTGTCAATAACCCAAACAGCACACATCTTGTGATATTCGAATAATGCTTTTGTAAAAATTGCATAGTATTTAACGTTTAAAGCCTTAATTCAGGCTTTGATTCCTACTTGTATACTACTGTGTACTCGTAAAGTACTTTATGCTTTTATCGATACTTACTATTGAATGCCTTCATGTGTTGCGTTCATCCCAATTTTAATTTAAACGCAACACATGGAGGACACTAGAATACTTATTTTGTAAGTGTTCCGGGAATAATAGCAGTACAACCATCTAGTAAATAGACATTTTTCGATACTACAGAGGAAGGCTTAGTCATATCGGCCGTACATGATCCTGCTGTACCGATTGTGAAATTAAGTGTTCCAAGAGCAGATCCGTCGTATTTGATTGGTATATGTATCTTTTGAATTCCTATCGCTGAAGTTGTTACAGAGCTAACACCATTTGCGAGTGATATTCCAGAACCTGATACGCTTACAGGCGAGAACGTTCCTCCAGCAACCACATTAAGTGTTACTATTAAATCTAACTGGCTCGGAGTACCTACTACTGGAGCTTCATATATTTCTGTTTTTGAACAATTTACAGTGCCAGCCACAGGAGCTCCAGCAACTACCACCGCTTTCGTACATGTTCCTGTTCCTTGAGATGAAGAAACAGTTAAAGAAGGTGTACCTCCAGTACCAGAACCATCAAAAGTGATAGGGAAAGTTACAGTTAGCTGTCCAAGTGTTAAATTCGTAGTGAAAGATCCTGAGAATCCATTTCCTGAAACAGTCAGAGTTACAGGGCCAGCAGTAGCACCTGTAATTGGAACTGTAATAGTTCCAGTTTGTCCGCTTGTTCCATTTGCAATGAATGTTCCAGTTGTAAGTGCAGCACCACAATTGAATGCAAAAGAACCTGGATCAGGACTACTATTATATACATACCATGTCGAATTTAAATATTCAGCTTCTGCTTCTCCAGAAACAATATTCGAACAAGGAGAAGTAGTAACAGTAGCACAAAGTCGATACGTCGTATTAGGCTGAACATCATAGTAATCAAAATTACGTGTTCCCCCTGTAAAGTTTAATCCTAAAGAAGTTAACGGTGCATCACAATCTGACTTGGGTGTAACTTTATACGTTCTCGCAAATCCTGTACAGGTCTGTGTAAACGTTACTAAATTTCTAATACCAATGCGGGTTTCATTCGGCCCAGTCGTGTAGTCTATACAAATAGGATATGAGTGAGACAGCGAATGTGTTAAGTTATATGATCTCAAGTCAAAGCTTGGTTCAGGTGTAGTATCATCATAAGCGGCAAAAGCAGCGGTCTGCGTTGTGTACGTATTGGTACCACCACAATTAAGGTTATCTCCACATTTACAAGGACTAGCACAATCAAGATCTTCGCTGTCCACTAAACCATCTCCATCATCATCTATTCCATTTGCACAAATCTCAGGTAATGTCGACGCAGTACCACATTGTACAGGGAAGGCACAACCTGTTGCCACATAGGCATAATAAATTTTATAACTAGCAAGTACTCCTGCAAGTGACCCAGCCGAAATTCTTACCTCATCAAATGGCTGACAAAATACAGCTGAAATATTTGTACCGCCACCCAATCCAAGGATATTAAATAAACTACCACTTGAAATTGGCGTACCTGCAACCCCATTCAGATAAGGAACTAAACTAATCCCATTGAATAAACCAGCAATACCTCCGTTTACGTCCGCCACAAAGCCTGCTCTGGTGCCTGCTGGGTATGTTTGTCCCATTTTTACACTTACATAGCCACTACCACCAACTCCTACAGGAATCGAAATCGTTGCGAAATCTGTTAAATCTGCATCGAGTAAGTTTGCTGTTCCAGATACACTACATAGCAAACAAAGTCCTGATGTTCCTGAAGCTCCAAGAGTTGCGCCATTAGAACTTAATTTGGGCGTATTGACACATTGAGCGTATGAACCTTGATAGATTGCAGTTAGTGTAAAAAAGAGAAATAGTACAGAAGCCTTTAGTAAGGATTTACCAAAAACTGTCTTTTGCTCGAAATATTGGGATACAGATACCATGTATTGCTTCATGGCCTGGGTAAATAGAAGTGACTTCATGCGATTACAAAGTTAGAATTTTAAGCTTTTAGGGCACATATTTGAATTAATGTGTACCATACATGATACAGCTAGGTTGCTGAAAATTATGTATAGTATTGATACTCGAATGCGAATTGAGTAAAAAGAAATATCTTAAACTTAGGCGGCTTTTTTCAACATAATTTTATTCTTTTAAAGTTATAGTAAATGTCTGCACTTCTCCTATGTATACGTTGGGTATTGGACATAGCTTGTTTGATGAATGTTTCAAATTTTAATAAAAATAGCTGTACTACTAAATTGCACAATCGAACCCTTTCTTTAATTTCTCTAATTATGATTAATAATACTTGCAAAGGTGTAGCCTCTACCAGAGAATCTCAAAGTGTATATTAGTGTTCAAATACAAAAGTCACGGATATTCTGTATTATCATTAGCTACTGAATGATAATACAAAATATCCGTGACTCTATTATATCTACTAGATACGAATCATCTTGACAACTATGGCGGTAGTTACTTAAAAACATATTATTATCTTTTTTGTAAGGATTGTAGTCTAAACGCCTAAATTCATCTCAACAAAATCTTTTACAATTAAAGATAATTTATAAAGAAAATAACCACGGCGGATAGTCTATTTTAACATATTATACGTAACAATTACTTTGCCAAAGTGCAATAAAAACATACCAAAAAGCAATATTTATTGCTTATGAACGTAAAAATTGTATTTTGATCGTACTTCCCAACCTTATCTTTTATAGGTTGTATGGTAAAATCTGAGCAAAGCCATTTCGAACAAAAATTATGCCATTTTTTTACAGCAAACTCAAAAAAATATCATTATGTGGCAATTTACTGTACTTAAGTGTCACTTTCTAGTGTAACTAATTCTCCCTAAAAACTATAATGCGGTATTTCCATTTTTGACGACTACTACGAATAGAATCGATTCGAATAAAATATATATAATTATTATTAGTTATTTTTGTACACAAATAAACACCGTACTTCTTAATTTTAATCATCTATAAATGATACCGAATGATATTAACTTACAACATAGAGGGCAAATGCTTCTTTATGTTCAAATTGCCGAAGCAATCATAAAAAAGATTGATAGCGGAGAGTGGGAGAGTGGATTTATGTTACCCTCAATCAATGTATTTAGTGAAAAATATAAAGTAGCAAGAGCAACAGCTGAAAAAGCCTATAATTTATTAAAGAAACAGGGATATATTTCTTCTATCGGTGGAAAAGGATACTTCGTGAAATCAACTCAAGATCGAAAACCTAAAATCTTATTTATTTTCAATAAAATAAGTTCTTTCAAAAAAACTATCTACTACAGCTTTTTGGAAACGTTAGGAAATAAGGCAATCGTTGATATGCAAATACATCATTATAATCCCCAAATTTTGAATAGTATTCTGGATAGTAATCTTGGGAAATATCAATACTTTGTAATCATGGCTCATTTTCAAGAAGGGGTTGCTCCAGAGGTTTATCAAGAAATCTTAAAACGTATCCCTCCTGAATCGCTTATTTTAATCGATAAATGGCTAGATGGATGTGGGACAGAACAGGGTGTTTACCAAGATTTTAAGAATGATATTTATACTGCTTTGAACGATGCCAAAGGACTCATTGATAAGTATAAGAAAATAGCCCTGTTATTTCAAGAACATAGAAATCACCCAACCGAGGTAATTCAGGGTGTAAGGCAATTTGCTGAAGAAAACATGAAAACTACTGTAATTTGTGCTGATAGTAAAAATATTGAACTTGAGAAAAAAACCTTGTACATTACACTTTATGACGACGACTTAGCAACACTTCTAAAGAAGGCTAAGCACAATAATTACAAATTAGGGAAAGATTTTGGCATCTTATCCTTCAACGAAAGTGAATTGAAGGAGGTGCTTGATATTTCGGTGATTAGTACCAATTTCGAACAGATGGGACAGGCTGCTGCTAACTTAATTTTAAATAGGCAAATAGAGCGAATTAAAAATCCGTTTGAACCGAAAGAGCTGATTAGAAATCCTTTATTTTTAGAGTTTAGAAGAGAAAACGCAGTACTCTGAAAATAATCGTTACGGCAAACCGTCTATAATTTTGTAGAAGTTAAAAGTGCTTGGGGACTAGCAAATAGAGTTATTCCTAAAATAACAGCATTGAGTTTCCTCTATTGGAAATCAAATTTTTTATCTTTTAACTAGCATAACGGGTAAACTAGTCGAAAAAACGTCCGTTTTCTTTACTTTTCCATTTTATTCATAAAAAATCAAAAATTCATCTCTTATGAGTAAATAAACTAAGTAAATAAATCAAAGTAAATAAATATGTTGATTTTATGGGTATATTTACAAATTGAGTTACGAAAATAGAAAAATCATTTTATGCTGATAGGATACGCACGAGTTTCGACTATTGACCAAAATACTAACCTCCAAACCGATGCACTCAAGGCCGCAGGTTGTAAGAAAATATTCATCGACAAAATGAGCGGTACAAAATCAGAACGCCCAGAACTGACTAAACTCAAAGAGCAATTAAGAGAAGGAGATACTCTTGTGGTTTGGCGACTAGATCGTTTGGGAAGAAGTCTCAAAGATTTGATTGACTGGATTAATTACTTGGACAGCGAACAGGTTTCCTTAAAATCACTTCAAGAAAGTATTGATACGGGGACATCAACGGGAAAATTGGTGTTTCATATTTTCGGAGCTTTGGCCGAATTTGAACGGAACTTAATCGTCGAAAGAACCAATGCTGGATTAGCTGCCGCCAGAGCTAGAGGTATCAAAGGAGGACGTAAACCCAAATTGGACAGCAGTAAACAAAAGACTGCCCAAACCATGTACGATTCACGAAATCATACCATCAAAGAAATCTGCGAAACATTGGGCATCACAAAACCAACGTTGTATAAATATTTGGTACGAAAACCTTAACGGGAGCATTTCCTAGACTGTGTCAGAAAGTTTATAAAAATCCCTGACACAATCTAATGAATAGTCTCGACACTGAACACAAGTCTTTAAATATGAACGCCACCTGTAATTTCAATTCTTTGGGCATTAATCCATTTTGACTCTTCTGAGCATAAAAATACGATAACACCTCCAATATCATCTGGTAAACCAACTCTTCCTAATGCAGTAT
>JARXAV010000192.1 GCA_029865665.1 Flectobacillus sp.
TGTTTTAACACTGGTATAGCCAAAGCGATTCATTACCTTAAAGGCGGTATCTAATTGACGATCGTAGGTGGCCGCATCCCCACTTGTTTCGTTATGCATAATCATCTGAACTCCTTTTTGTTTGGCATATTGGGCGATGTATGCAAGCTGAAAATCAGGGTAGGGGCTTACAAAATCAAAATGTTCCCCTCTCCAGTTAGAAATCCATTCTTCCCAACCCTTGTTCCAGCCTTCTACCAACAAGCCTTTGATACCATGTTTCGAAGCAAAGTCAATATAGCGTTTTACGTTGTCCGTATTTGCTCCGTGGCGATGGTTGGGTATAAGCGTCTTTTGGGGTGACAGCACATCTAGGTTGTCGCTATAATTCCAGCCGCTTCTACCTGTTTGCATTTCCCACCAAACACCCATGAATTTCATCGGTTTAATCCAAGACGTATTGCTTGTTTTGGCAGGTTCGTTTAGGTTTAAAATCAGTTTAGAAGCTAATACCTCCGTTGCTTTATCGCTAACAATAACTGTACGCCAAGGAGTATGAGCAGGACTACGTAAATATGCCTTGTTCCCTACTGCATCGGGTACTAAGTTTGCTTTTAGTCCAAACGTATTGGTATTCACATGCAATTGCATCGCAGGATAATCAATTAATGCGGCTTCGTGAATGTTGACATACAAACCGTCGTTTGTCTTGAGCATTAAAGGCGTTTGCACAGCATGTTGGTCTGGAGCATTTTCTGCCCATGTCCCGTTAGAAACAATCGGGATTTTCCATGCATCCACTTCACTGATTTTAGAAGTAGTGTAGGGATATTCATTAGAATCGTAATCTCCTGCAATCCAAAAGGCTTTATGGTTATTGGTAAGATTAAATTCAGTCAACTCCTCAGAAACGACAAAATATTTTAATTGATTCTGTAAAGGGAATTCGTACCGAAAACCAACTCCGTCTTCAAATACCTTGAATACGACATTGAGTAAAATTGCCGAAGCATTTTTTTGTTGTAAATGTACCGTAACTTGCTTGTAATGGTTACGAATGTTACTGACTTCTCCCCAAACAGGTTTCCATGTTTCATCTACTTCTTTTTCTTCTGAGCCTACTAACGTAAAAGTGTCTAAGGCATTATTTTTGTCTAAAACAAAACCCAGAGCCGATGGTTTTATGACCAGTTGATTGTTGAAAAAAACGGTATATTGAGCTTTCCCTTCAGGAGTTAGGTTGAAATTGACTTGAACTTTCCCTAATTGTGCTGTTAACTGTTTGCCTTCTTGGGCTTGACTGCTCGTACCTAAGAAAATACTAAAGGAGAATATGAGAGCCGTTACTATGTTGTTTTTCATCTGAATCGTTTGTAATTGTGTGAACCGAAGTGTTCATTTTTACCATGAAAGAATACCTCGTTCTAAATGAAGGCCATAGGAATATAGCCAAGGTCTGTCAATGTATTACAAGAACTAGCGGAGGTATGAGCCCCGCTAGGTTTAATGTAAGGCGGATTGCAATAGGATATATTTTCTCTTATTTTTTTAAAATCAGGTACGAATAAGGAGCTAACACTAAGGAGTTACTAAGGCTTACCGTTTGTCCTGAAAACGCATTTTTCCATGTTGTGTTGGTAAGTCCCGTTGGTATCGGATAAGTCTGTTGGGTACTTCTAAGGTTGGCAATTACGAGTACTTCTTCGCTATTATAACTACGCTTAAAAGCCAGTACGTCCGCCGTATGGAAAGGTGTTATAGTCCCTCTTTTAACGGCATTACTACTGTTTCTAAAGGCCATTAATTTCTTGTATTCGTTACGAATTTGAGGGTTGATTGACCAATTGATTTTAGTGGTACTATTGGTAAAAAAGCCTAGTTTGATAGGGCAACCTACTTCTTGTCCATTATATAGTAGGGGTACGCCACCCATATAACTGGTAACAGCAAAGGCGGTTGTTGCTCCCTCATTTCCCTTAAAAAGAACAATAGGAGTATCGTCCCAAGCGTCGTCGTCGTGGTTGGAAGTCCATCTTAAAATGTGTGAGCCACTAGGAACATCTACATAGTCGGCACTATTAGCCAAAACGACATCATTCACCGAGTTGTTTTTGTTGTACACATCCTTCAATTTTCCGTAAAAATTCCAGCCAAAAATCATATCAAAACCAGCAGAGAATAGATCTTTTTTATCGCTTTCGGCAAACATGATTACTTTGCGGTTAGGCATACTTCTTAGGGTATCAATTGCTTGTTTCCAAAAATCAGTTGGGACCCCCGAAGCATAGTCACAACGGAAACCGTCTATATTTGCTTGTAACACCCAGTATTTCATGGATTTAATCATCTCTTTACGCATAGCACTGCTCGAATAGTTCAGTTCGGCAACGTCATTCCATGTAGTGTTAGGTGGAATGATGATATTGCCTGCGGCATCACGAACATACCAAGTAGGGTTCTGAATCCAAGGGTTGTCCCATGCCGTATGATTACCCACCCAGTCCAGAATGAGTGCCATATTTCGCTTGTGAGCTTCTTTGACAAGGGTACGTAAATCCTCTAAGGTGCCAAAAGTAGGATTCACTTCTGTATAGTTTTTTACCGCATAAGGCGACCCGACTCCTTTGAGCTGTCCTGTTGGGTAGATAGGCATTAACCACACCACATTGACCCCTAAGTTTTTAATAGAGTCTAATTGAGCAATCACTCCCTGAATATTTCCCGATGAACTAAAAGCCCCTAGGTTTACTTCGTACATGACAACGTCGCTGGTTTGGGGTACATTGGCAAAAGGAGTATCATATTGTGGCGTAACGACTTCGGTAACAGGGGGCGTTGTAGAAGCAGGGGTAGGCGTGGTGCTTTTACAAGCAAGTCCCAAGTAAATACATGTAATAGCAACGAAGCAATTCAATAGAAGCTTTTTGGTAGTTTCTGTCTTGCTATTATTGATAGATTGAATGATGTTTATATTCATTTTTTGATTGAAGGAGTGTTTAACCTATAAGAATTTGGAGAAGTTTTTAGGTAATAATTCTCCAATTCTTATGGGTTGCTGTATTAACTAGGTAGTTTAATTCTTTTTAATCTTGTAAGTATAATTTCCTGGTTCATGCAAATCCAAGGTGATGGTATAATTACCATCTTGCGGAACGGTCAATTGAGGTTGATCTACATAAGCTCTCCACGGGTGATTAGCATAATTCAATTTTCCCGAAGCCTCAACACCGAAATCAAGTTGCCATTCTTTATTAGCTCTAAACTTAAATGAGCCATCAGCTTTCATATCCGCAGTTACCGACCATGTTTGAGACGCTGGATTATACACCAAAGGGGTGTCTGCACTCCATCCGCCAGGTGTTGCTCCACCAATTAGCCCCCAAGTCGTTTTGATTAAAATGTATTTCATGGTCTTCAAATTCACCGAGAACAAGTAGTAGCCATCAGAAGGAGCTTTGAAATTTCCACCTGCATAATTTGCTACAACAACATTACCCGCACCGCCATCACCATAAGACATTGGCCCCCAATCTGCCTGAGCATATAGTTTGAATTCGTTTGTGCCACCTGCTGGAATATAGAGGTAGCCCTCATAAATATCATCACTATTGACCGACACTAATTTAGGTGCAACCGAAACATTCCAACCTTGGTAGTCACCTGCAACCCAGAGTGAAGGATAGCCTGTAAATACTTTATAAGGAGTAACATTCAGTGCAATTGCTTTTGAATACACAGCTCGGTCTAGGTACGATTGTACTCTTACTACGAGGGTGCCATTTTCATTGGGTGTTAACCCCAAATTAACGGCTAGTGTATTAAGGTCTTTGCCTAGCAAACTTTTCGTAATTAGGTCTTCGCCGACTTCAATACTTACTGCATTTGCCCAAGCTTTGCTACCAAGCGTATCAGCAGGGACATCAAATTGTAAGGTATAACTTACAGGAGCTTGTACTGGATAAGCAACTTTTGACCACGAAACTGTAAGAACTGCTTGATTATCTTTGGCGGCAGTCAAACTTACTGTATTAGCCGAACTACTCGGTGTTGCCGTAAAACTAACCGCCTTTAAGGTGGTCAACTCTACTTCTTCTTGGCAAGAAGCAAACAAGAAGAGCGATAAAAAAAGGAGAATGTAATGAGTTAAATATCTTTTCATGATGATGCGATGTTAATAGCCTGAATTTTGTTTTAAACTCGTATTGGCATTCAAGGCTGATGTTGGAATCGGGAAGAGCTTTCTGAACGTTTGTGATGCTCCTCTAAAATCATTCGCTAACAAAAAGGTGTTATAACGAATCATATCTTGTCTTCTATGACCTTCCCAGCTTAATTCAAAACCTCGTTCGTTATAAATATCCATGAGGCTAGGGTTACTTGCCAACGCCGTTAATCCCGCACGTTTTCGGACGGCATCTACAAAAGGTTTGGCACTTATAGCATCTCCTAAGCGGAGGTTGCACTCGGCTTTCATCAGGAGAATATCAGCATAACGATAGATAGGGAAATCGTTAGAAGCACCACCGCCATCCATCGGAGCTGTCGGATAAAACTTGACATTGCGTACGCCAGCATTTCTGTCTGCCCCCGGATTATCTAGTGAGGTTACGTCCATCGAATACGTAACACCGCCAGGCTGTTGCCCTACTAAGAATTGCTTTTTACGAATATCTGCATCGGCAAATTTGAGATAGTATGATTTGGGAACAATGGTACCATTCCAGCCACTAAAACCGAATAATGCTTGAGCATGAGGGCCATTTAAGCTTCTGATACCATAAATGTTTCTAGAAACGACGTTTACTTTCGTGAAAATTGCCATGATTGTTTCGTCATCAGGAAGTGTTTCACCAAAAAGCTCATAATACTGGTTGCCCAATGGACTCGAAGCATTGGCATTGCCACTGTGTAATGAGAAGCCACCATTACTCACTACTTCACAGGCATTTAGGCATTCTTTCCAACGTGGAGTACCTGTATAGACCTCTGCGTTTAGATAGACTTTTGCCAGTAAGGTATAACCTGCCCAACGATTAAAACGTCCATAGAATTCTCCTCCTTTTGTGGTAGGGAGCTTATCCACATTGCTAGTTAATTCCTTTACAATGAAGTTATAAAGCTCTTGACGACTTACTTGTGGAATTTTATCAACCGTGATATTATTGTCGGTAAAGAAGGGAACACTCCCAAAATCGTCCATCAATAAATAATAGAAAAATGCCCTTGCGACTTTTGCTTCGGCTATTTGAGCGGCATCTGCTTTGGAACTTTCTAGTTGTTCAATGGCAAGGTTTGCCGAAAAAACGGCATTGTATAACCAATTCCATGTATTGTTGATAATTGATTCGGTAGGTAACCATTGGTGTTGGTGTAAACGAGCGAAGTCTAATTGCCAGTCTCCTGTGTTACGGTGCGGAATAACCTGTTCGTCAGACGACATGGTGTTTAAGTCGTACCAACCATTATCGGCTCCTGCATAACCAACACCGCCCCAATTTCCTCCAATTTTTGAATATACTCCTGCCAACGCAACGTTTGCTCCCTGTAATGAACCATAAAATTCCGTAGCGGCATATTTATCGAATACTTTTTCTTCAACGTCTGTACAGCTTGATAAAAAGATAATGCTGAGACAGGCAAGTATGCTTATTTTTTTCATGATGATGCTTATTTAAAAATTACGTTCAAACCTAACGTGATACTTCTTGTACGTGGATAAATACCATTGTCGCCTCCAAATCCATTACTTCCACTTACGTTAAGTTCTGGGTCAACACCTGAATAGCTGGTAATAAGAGCTAGGTTTGTACCCGTTAATGACACTCGCATACTTTCGATATTTTTGCTTTTACTTGGACGAATGCTATACCCAACCGACATATTTTCAAAACGGATAAACGAACCGTCTTCTAACCAAAGGTCTGAGCCGTATTGCGTAGTGTATATCCCTAACGGAATAGCATTTTGTAGTACATTTGCCTTACCGATATTTTCGAGCATACTAAGGGTTTGACGTAAGCCATTATAGATTTTATTTCCTCCTGAACCTCTCCATACCATGGAAACGTCAAACTTTTTGTACTTTAAATTTGGTGTAAAAGCGAAGGTGTGCGTTGGCAGGGCATTACCTGCAAACAGTCGGTCTGGACTTTGATTACCTTGGTCTATTACTCCGTCGCCATTCACATCTTGAACGGTTTCTGCATTTTTATCGGTCTTACCTGTGTGGTGTAATGTATAGAATGATCCAATCGCTTGTCCTTGAATCAGATAGGAGTTAGGCCCCCATGGGATATAGTCAGTATTTAAAGGCACGCCATTAATACTTCCATTCAGATTTAAGACTTTATTTTGTAAGAACGAAACATTACCTGCTAAGGTTAAGCTAGTGTTTTTCGTTTTAATTGCTTGATAACTAAGACTTAATTCAATACCCTGATTACGAATACTTCCTACATTGGCCATAATTGTTCCGTAAGGGAAAGGGGGTTGAGGTACAGTATAATTGAATAACAAATTATCCGTAGTACCTGAATAGGCATCAATAGAACCCGTTAACCTGCTGTCCAATAAAGCAAAGTCAATTCCCGCATTGTATTGTTTTTTGACTTCCCAACGCAAATCCTTGTTTACATTCTGCGTAATCGTGAAGTTGGTAATCTGATTACCTCCAAAGTAAGTAACCCCTGCTGCTCCTACTAAAGAAAGGGAGTTTTGAGGAAATAATCCTTGTTGATTTCCTGTAACGCCATAACCACCACGAACTTTTAATTGAGTGAAAACGTGTTGATTTTCCATGAAGGGCTCTTTATCGACTTGCCAAGCGGTTGCTACAGACGGGAAATTACCCCATTTTTGATTTTCGCCAAATACAGAAGAACCATCTTGTCTGAAACTAAGGGTTAATAAGTAGCGATCTAAGTACGAGTAATTCAAACGTCCCAAGAAGGAAATTAAGGTACGGTCATTCTTATACGATGAAAAATCCCCTGGCTGCACTTTCGATAAATCCCCTAATTGTAAGGCATTGTACGTTGCCAAATCGTTGATAAACCCTTTTGCTTGTGAAAAATTTCCTTGATAAGTCTGGTTTTGCCATTCATAAAGGGCAAGAGCATTGATGGAATGATCACCGATTACCTTTTTGTACGAAAGACTAATGTTCATTAGTTTTTCATCTTGTCTGTTGTTGCTAATGTTTGCCACCCCTTTATTATTGATAGCATAAGCAATGGTAGAAACCGCAGGTAAATAGTAACCCCAATTAGTATCGGTTTTACGCCAGCTACCAAACCAACCAACTGTTAGCTCATCAATAAGGGCTAAGTCTGCCTTAAAGCTTCCGAATAAACTGTTATTTCTACCTTCATTCACTACCGTTTGCGAGATAGCATAAGGGTTAAAGTATTCAAAAACGTTGGGGTCTGTATAGTATTTGCCATCGGTATTGTAGATGGGGTCTGTTGGACGCATCAAATAGGAGTTCGTAATTAGATTACTCGTAAAAGCTGCACGTCCTACACTCGATGGACTGCCTTGGGTATTATTGATACCACTGTTGAGGTTCATCGTAAGGGTTAAACGGTCGTTTAATGCTCGTTGTGTTGCCTGTATTTTACCAATATATTTTTGGTTATTAGAATTAACCACTACTCCATTTTGAAGAATCGCTGTTAAGGAAGCTCGATAATTAAAGTTGGTCGTGCCACCTCCAAAAGAAAGCGTGTGGTTTTGGGTACTTCCTGTACGAGCAAGTACATTAAACCAATCGGTAGAAGAACCATGATTCGCAGCAGCAGGTACACCATTTAACTGAGCGTTTTTCCACCAATCATCTGCATTCAAAACCGCTAGTTTTTTCGCAATTTGATCTACCGATAAGGTCATGTTGTATTCTACGCTAGTTTTGCCTGCTCTATTTTTTCGTGTGGTAACGATAATAACCCCTGGAGCTCCTCTTGAACCATAGATTGCCGTGGCAGAAGCATCTTTTAACACATCAATTGATTCAATTTCACTGGGAGGAACTTGGTTCAATAAGTCCATATTTCCTTGAATTCCATCAACGACTACTAAGGGGTCGTTGCCACCTATCAGGGATGTTATGCCTCTGATACGTACGCTTGGCCCCGAACCTGGCTCGCTACCAATTTGAGTAACATTTACGCCTGCGGCTCTACCTGCAATTTGTTGAAGTGGATTGGTAATGCCTCCTTGATTGAAGTTTTCACTTGAAATAGAGGCAACTGAACCTGTAATATCTTTTCGGTTTTGGCTACCATACCCCACTACGACAACCTCGCCCAAGGTCTTCGTGTCTATTTCGAGTTGAATATTGATGGAAGGATTGTTACTGCTTACGGCTACTTCTTTGCTAATAAAACCTACATAAGAAAACACTAGTGTACCTCCTTTTTCAGGAAGTGATAATTGAAATGCACCGTTACGATCGGTTGACGTTCCTGTTTTTGTCCCTTTTAAAAGGACAGAAACACCTTGGAGTCCTGTGCCTCCTTCTGCGGTGATAGTACCCGTTGCCATAAAGCTACGTTGTGCTATACTAGGAAAACTAAGCAGTAAAATTCCATAGAAGCAGAGTAGTGAAATGCTACTATACTGCTGGTTTTTTCCTTTAAACAAATAGGGACTTATGAATGCCTCTAGCTGTTTTAACCAATGAAATAAAGATTTTTGCATAATGAATAAATTGTTATTTTTCGATAACAAATGTAATATATCCAATATGTTACTAGCAAAAAAGGGAGTTTACAGGTAAAAAATAAAAGCCTTTTGTTTTGTTAATTATCTGATTTTTAGATTATTGTGTATTGATTTTTGCAGTCGTTAGGTAACTGCTAGGTAAGCATATTTTTGGAATAAAAGAGGGGACTTCTGCTAGAAAAAAAGGAAATGTCGAGTATATGGAAAGAATCATAAGCTCTGGGGCGTAAAATCTAAGAAATATTGTTCTATTTTGTCTTTTCGTAACATGTAAATAGTCCACAAGAAGGAGAAGAAGGTTACTTCTTTTTATGACGAGCAGTGCCTAGCTATTTCGACTCAATGGGATATTTAAAAGAAATTTTTGTAATCATGTCTAAAGAATGAGGATTTAGTCAGAATTTTGTAAAAATCTCTTCATTCAATGTCATCCTTTTCGACGCAATTAAAATTATTCAATCATGACGTTTCGCTATTTGATACTCTTTCTTATGTTCTTGAGCATTCCTATGCCTGAGGTGGCACAGGTATTAGAACCCTCTCAAACCAAGAGCCTATTACAGAAACTTGATTCAGCAATTGAACATAAACAAGACTTTCAAGCAAAAAAACACCAACAGATTAAGCAGCTTCAGTATGAGCTAAATGCCACACCTTTGCCACTCACGGCTCAGTTCTTGAAATACGATAAGTTATATGCTGAATATAAAACCTACCAATATGATTCAGCTTTTTTATATGCCCGTACCTTACAAAAAATTGCCTATCAGCTAAAAGATCCTGTGCGTATCAATTATGCAAAACTGCAATTAAGCTTTACGTTATTGTCTTCGGGAATGTACAAAGAGTGTATCGATTCCCTAAACACGATTACCATGAAGGCAATGCCTGATAGCATTAAAGTTGCCTATTATGTCTTACTATCTCGGTCGTATTATGAATTAGCGGCCTATAATAGCGATGCTTTTTACCTGAGTCAGTATAATGCCAAAGGAAATTATTATTCCGATTTAGCTCTTGAATGGATGGATGAGAAAAATCTGCAATACTATTTTGTAAAGGGGATTAAAGAGCTCAAAGAACGCAAATTTGAAATGGCAAAAAAGGACTTTCATATCATATTGAAGCAATTTCATCCAGATTCAAGAGAATACGCTATGGTTTCGTCGTCCTTGGCAAGTGCCTATATGGAAACAGGGCATAAACAAATTGCTACGGACTTGATGATTGAAGCAGCGATTGCCGATATGAAGTCATGTACCAAAGAAGGACTTGCCTTGGTTTATGTAGCTGATTTGTTGTACCACGAGCAGCATGATGAAGACGCTTATCGTTATATTAAAGAAGCCTTAACAGATGCCAGTTTTTATGGAGCACGTTTGCGACTCAAGCACGTTTCGAGTATCCTACCAATGATTGAAGGCAATCGTCTATCGACAGTTGAAGAGCAAAATAATCGACTACTGATGTTTACGGTTGTTGTTTCTATCTTATCGTTGTTAGTGCTGTTTTTTGCTTATATTATTTTCAAACAACTCCGTAAATTGAAAAAGGCGGAAAAAGAAATTATCTTGGCTAATACCCAGCTTCAAGAAACTAATGGGGTGTTACAGGCTAAAAATAACGAATTACAGGAGGCTAACAAAATTAAGGAGGAATACATAGGCTACTCGTTCAATATGTATGCCCAATATTTGGACAAAATAGAGAAGTTAAAAAAGAACCTTGAAAAGAAAATTAGTGCTAAAAGTGTAGAAGGAGTAGGGCAAGTGCTCGATTCCATTAACATGAAAAAAGAGCGGGAAGTCTTGTATTTGAGTTTTGACAAAATCTTTATCCAGCTATTCCCTAACTTTATTCCTGCCTTCAATGCCTTATTTAAGGAAGAAGACCGCTATAAGCTGAAAGAAGGACAACCCTTGAATTTAGACCTTCGTATTTTTGCCCTTATCCGCATCGGGATTAGTGACCACGAACAAATTGCCAACATATTAGAGTACTCTGTCCGAACAATTTATAACCACAAAACCCAAGTAAAGACCAAATCGTTGATTGCTAACGACCTCTTCGAGAGTAAAATCATGGAAATACGGGCATTTTAGTACGCCACTGTTTCGTGTCTTGGGCAATTATCGAAAAGAAGAGGAGGATGGAGCCTAAAAAAGCATCTGGTATAGCTATAAGTAGGGCTACGCCAGATGCTTTTTTTATGAGGAAAAAAGAAGTTTGTCCCTATTTACTCAACTCAGTACGGTAAACAACCTTCCCTTTTTCGTTGATTACTTGCACATTCAGTTTTGTTGGACTGACCGAAAAGGTCATAAAACCATAATCGGCTAAGGCTAACTTACTAAAAGGCAGTCGGTCGATAGGCGTAGCTTCGGAAGCAGCACCCGATACAAAGTAATGCGTTTTTCCTGCGGGCACTAAATGCTGTAAATCATGGTCATGCCCACATAGATAAGCATCTACTTGATAGCGATCTAAAATCCCTTTCAATGAATTGCGTACCGCACGAGTATCATAACTTTCTCTACGCTTTAGGGTAGCCGTAAACAAAGGGTGATGACCTACCACTAATTTCCATTTGATGTTCGGCGATTTATTGGCTAGTGTTTTTTCTAACCATTTCTTCTGAGCCGTACTATCTTGAGAAACAACATTTGGACCATAATCTTTATTCTTGTAAAAGTCTGGAATCAACGGGTTGGTATCAATAAACGCAATTAACACCTGATTAGTTGTGTCTCCGTTAATGGCAAAAGTCTTGCTGAAATAACGAGCAGGCATTCTCCAACGACGGCTAATTTTTGAATAAGCAACCTGAGCATCAGGGTTTCCACCGTAATCATGGTTTCCTAAAACTGAATACCAGTCCCATTGCAAAGCGAATGCTTTGTAAACATCTTCAAACGAACTTTTCCATAAAGGGTCAAATTCACTTGCCACTCCTCTTGGGTAAAAATTATCTCCCGTAGAAATAATGAAATCTCGGTCTATCGCTTCGGCCACTTTCGCCATTTGGTTAGCAACGGGAATTTGGTGGTCTTCACCCACTCTTCCCCAGTC
>JARXAV010000350.1 GCA_029865665.1 Flectobacillus sp.
GCCTTCTGGCAGGAAAATCAAGAACGGGTCACAATTGCTCAAATTGAGGGATTTATCAGGCAGATTATTGGTTGGAGAGAATATGTTCGAGGTATTTATTGGGCAAAAATGCCTGAATTTGCGAGTCTAAACTTTTTAAATCACAACCGAAAACTTCCCGCATGGTTTTGGAATGGTCAGACAAAAATGAATTGTCTTAGTCACTCAATCGGACAAAGTTTACAGTTGGCCTATGCCCATCACATTCAACGACTTATGGTCATTGGCAACTTTTCGCTCTTGGCAGGTATTCATCCAGACGAAGTCGATAACTGGTATCTGGGCGTTTATATTGATGCCATCGAATGGGTTGAAATAACCAATACCAGAGGCATGAGCCAATATGCAGACGGAGGCATTGTAGGGTCAAAACCGTATGTATCCTCCGCAAATTACATCCATAAAATGGGGCATTATTGCGGTAACTGCCACTATGATTATACGAAAAAAACAGGAAAAAACGCCTGCCCTTTCAATAGCCTATATTGGCATTTTTATGACAGACACACTGACAAACTTGCCAATAATCCACGTATCGGCATGGCGTATGTCACTTGGAGAAAAATGCCCAGCGAACAACGAGCGGAAATACTAGCCCAAGCGGAAAGCTATTTAGCTAGGCTTGATGAGTTGTAGGGGAAAGCGGTATCGTCTATTTTTTCTTGTTTGGTTGTAGGATTGGAAGACTGATTTGAATTGGTATGGTATAGGAATGCAGTAGTATTAAGGAAAAGGTTTTTTCGTTTGTAACTTAATTCTCTTATTAAAAGTCCTTATATTGTTTGAACAAAATATCAACCTCCATTTCTTGTCCTTTACTATGGATTCCACTATCCCTTCTCAAAAAAATATCATGTATGGTAGCATTTCTGCGGGTGGAGATGTGCATATTGGTGATATTATTTATCAGGTTTCTGAAGATTTTAGTCATAGTATTCTCTTTCTTCGTATTGAGCATCTCACTGATAATAATTATACAGCACAACTTACCCTTAAATCTCGTCATTTGGGTAAAAAGGGATTGAATTCTACTGGACTGCCTTTGTTAATTCAGCCAATCCAACTGAATATTTCCCCTCAGTTATTTCAGAAAATAACTAATTTCCAAAGCACTAGACGACTCGGCAATGTTCATTTTCGTAAAACCGAAAAAGTTAGTCCAGAGTTTTTGCGTTTTGAAGAAGAACAACTCATTACCTTACTTTTTGACACTTTTTTTAGAGGTGATATTTTGACGGTTTGTCAAAATTTTGTGGATTTATTGGAAAAACGCAAAATCGAAGAACTCCTTTTAGCAATTTCGGTGGATGATACCCAAATCATCAATTTGCCTTTTGAAATGGTTATTCCTCGGTTTTTTCCTGAGAAGTTGGGACAAACTCGACAAAGCCTTGCTGTAAATCATTTTGGCTTAGTGCGTACTTTTGAAAAAGATTTACAGCCATTTGATATGCAGGGTAAAGTTGCTTCGGCTGCTCCTTTGAAAATGCTTTTTGTAACGGCTTTACCCGAAAACATGGGTGAAGAAAACAAACTGCTTGAAATTGAAGAGGAACAAAAACGGCTTATTGATGCCATTGGGAGTTTTGAGGCTACAGGAGGACAACCTAAAATTGTAATTGAGTTTTTGGATACGGCTTCTCTGAAAGATATTAGTGAGGCTCTCCAAAAACATCAGCACGATATTTTGCATATCAGTGGACATGGTTCTTATAATCCCGAGGTAAATCAAGGTGTTTTACATCTTGAAGATGAAGATGGCAACCATTGTCCAGTTTTGGGGCAAGAGTTGGGTGAAAGCCTTCGCCAGCATCAATGTGTAAAATTGTTGATTTTGAGTGCTTGCGAAACAGCCATTGCAGGGAATGGTGTGGTGGAACAGTTGGCTGCCTTTGGTTTGCCTTCTATTATTGCCATGCGGTTTTCGGTTACGGACGTAGGAGCAAAAGTATTTACTACTGCCCTATACGAAGCTTTATCAAAAGCAAAAACGCTTACGCAAGCCGTTGCTCAGGCACGGGAACAACTCTGGGTGTGTGTCGAGCAAGCACGTAAGCATGAGCCTAACCAACCGCACCTTGCGGAGTGGTTTACTCCTGTGGCTTATCTGAATCAATATACGGAGGCTTTGGTAAATTTGAAAGAAAACTATGTGTTACCAGAGGATTTTTACCCTCGAAGTGAGTTTATGAAGAGTAAAAATACTCGTTTAATTGGCTCTGGTTTTATTGGTCGAAAACGCTATCTGAATGCTCTCCGCCGAAGTTTTGCCAAAGGTGAACACGTTTGTTTACATGGCTTGGGAGGCATGGGAAAAACCACGTTGGCAGAGGCTTTTGCTCATAATTATGAAAACCATAATCACGAAGTCATTATTTTTAGGAATGGAAACCAGATTGCGGAGAATTTTATTTTGGATGAACTTTTTGCTCGTTTGGAAGCCGATGAAAAAGCGAATAAAAATATAGTACGTCAAATAAAACAGTATCTTGAAACTGATGCAAGCCCGCAAGATAAATTGCAGATGTTGATAGACAATTATCTAAAAAAACGAAAAGCGATCCTGATTTTTGATAATTTTGAGGATGTACAAAAAAGCGAAACAGGAGAACAACAACAAGCCATTGGCAGTGCTTCTTTGGCTGAGTTTATGACGTATTTATGCCAAAAAACACCTCCAAACTGCCATTTACTGTTTACAACCCGTTATAAAATTGTTGATTTAGCGGAAGGTTTGACGCATCTGGCTTTAGATAAAATGAGGTATGCCGAACAATACCGCCTGACAAATTTTTCGGAGACTTTGCGAAAAATACCAATGAGCGAAAGGCAAGACATTGTGAAACGTTTGGACGGACACCCACGGGCGTATGAGTTTTTGGAAACGCTTTTGAAAAAAGATAAAGCCCTTACTTGGACAAAATTGAGTATACAAATAGGTGAAGTGGAAGCCGACGTTTGGGAAGATTTATTACTCGAAAAAATTTACCAAAGACTAAACCCCGAAGAACAACAATTGCTACAAGTTTGTGCAATGTTTATTAGTAGAACCCCAATAACGGCTTTGGAATATGTAATTGAAAAAGCGGAACTAAAAACTACTAACTTAGAACTTGGAGGGCTTTTAGGACTATGTCTTTATGATGATGAAAACCAGACTTTTGAAGTACATCGTTTGACTTGTGAGTGGGTGCTTAAAAATATTATTGCTGACGAAAACCTAAAACAATGGGCATTTTTAGCTGGGGAATATTTTAAAGAACAACCTACTTGGAGAGATGGTGAATTGGCGAAAGATTATTTTGAAATAGCAGACGCTTGGGAAGACTTTGCTGAAATGTCTTTTCATTTGCAAGATTATTATCAATTGACAGGTTTGTATCAAAAGGCTTTTGGATTGAATCAAGCTGTTTTAGTAAAACATATTAATACTAAAACCAATGCTGATGCTCTGAATTATATTGGTACTATCGGATTGTCAAGAGGCGATTATGCTGCTGCTTTGGACTATTTACAACAATCGCTTACCATAAGGCAGCAAATCGGAGACCGTAAGGGCGAGGGGACTACTTTGAATAACTTAGCAGCTACTGCTCATGCCAGAAGCCATTATGATACGGCTTTGGGTTATTTACAACAATCGATTATCATTCAGCAGCAAATAGGAGATCGTAAGGGCGAGGGAGTTACTTTGAATAACTTCAGTCAAATCTATAAAGTAAGAGGCGATTATGATACGGCTTTGGGTTATTTACAACAATCGCTTATCATTCAGCAGCAAATAGGAGATCGTCTGGGCGAGGGGGCTACTTTAAATAACTTAGCAACTACTGCTTATGCCAAAGGCGATAATGATACGGCTTTGGGTTATTTACAACAATCGCTTATCATAAGGCAACAAATAGGAGACCGTAAGGGCGAGGGGACTACTTTGAATAACCTCAGCCAAATCTATTCTGCCAAAGGCGATTATGATACGGCTTTGGATTATCTACAACAATCGCTTATCATAAGGCAGCAAATAGGAGACCGTAAGGGCGAGGGGACTACTTTGAATAACTTAGCAACTACTGCTCATGCCAAAGGCGATTATGATACGGCTTTGGGTTATTTACAACAATCGCTTATCATAAACCAGCAAATCGGAGACCGTCAGGGCGAGGGGGTGGCTTTGAATAACCTCAGTCAAATCTATAATGCCAAAGGCGATTATGATACGGCTTTGGGTTATTTACAACAATCGCTTATCATAAGCCAGCAAATAGGAGATATTGCTGGCTTGGCAAGTACGCTAAATAATATGGGAGCAATCTATTTTAAGCAGAAAAGGGATATTGAAAATGCCATTTTATATTTTATACAATCTTATCAAATCAATCAAAAAATAGGTTCACCCAATAGCCAATACCCAGCCAATTACTTAGGTACGATTATTGAGCAAATAGGCGAACAAAAATTCCAAGAAATCTTACAAAAACAACAATAACATGGCTCTATTAGAAACAGCAACCGCATATATCCTCGGCATTATTACTGAAAATGAGGAAGTGAAGAAATTTCCAACAGATTTTGTTTCGGCTTCAATGAAGTGGATTCGTTCTTGGTTTTTGGAGGATGACCCAAAAACCGCTGCTAAACTCGCCGATGTCAGTAGGTCAGAAGAGTCTAAGAAGACCCTGATTGAGAGTAAATTAGAAGAGTTGGAAGGTAATGAGGTTTTCCAAAAAGAGTTAGCAGAAAAGCTACAAGCCTATACACAACACAAAATTACTCGTAAAAATATCGTAGAAAATACGGATATTGAGACAGATGGTAGCATTTGGATTGGAGATAAAGAGAATACTTCTTCTGATAATGATTACGATGAAAAAAATATGGTAATAAGCGGTAAAATAAAAGCTGGAAAAGATTTTCGTTTGGGGGATGGGTAAATATCTAACCCATCATCAAAAAACGCCATCCCTTTCTGGAATGGCGTTTTTTGTTACGGCTTCTCGCAATTTTCACTACTCAACATATAAGACTAAACCTTTCAAATAACTTCCTTCTGGATGAAAGAAATTTACGGGGTGATCTGCGGGTTGCGTTAAGTGGTGTAATACTTTTACTTGTCGTCCTGCTTCGAGGGCTGCCGCTACAACGGTATTATAAAACAACTCTCTATCAACCACTTGCGAGCAGGAGAAGGTAAACATGATACCGCCTTTTCCTAAGCGTTTGAATCCTTCTGCATTCAGGCGTTTGTACCCTTGTACCGCACGGTGACGAGCATCCATGCTTTTGGCATAGGCAGGTGGGTCTAGTACGATAAGGTCATAAAATTGGTCGTTTGCCTTTAAATATTTCATCACATCTTCGGCATAAGCCTCGTGTGTTTGAGCTTCTGAACCGTTTCCAAAATTGGCTACTACGTTTTGATTCACCAAGTCGATTGCCTTTTGGGACACGTCCACCGAGTGTACTAACGTTGCTCCTGCTTTGAGTGCATAGACTGAAAAACCACCTGAGTAACAGAAGGAGTTTAAGACTTTTTTACCTTTCGAGAATTTCGCTAACAACGAACGGTTATCACGTTGGTCAAGGAAGAAACCCGTTTTTTGCCCTGTTTGCCAGTTAATCATGAAAATATGCCCATTTTCTTTGACTGCGTGAGGTACTTCGCACGTTCCGAAAAGGTAGCCATTTTGCATAGTCGAAGCATACTGAGGCGGTAAGGTTTCTGCACTTTTATCATAAACCGCAATTAATTCTTCGCCAAATACTTGCTGAATCGCTAATGAAATCTTTTCACGTTCTAAGTGCATTCCGATGCTATGTGCCTGAAAAACAGCTACACCAGCATAATAATCAACAATCAACCCTGGGCAACCATCGCCTTCCCCATGAATCAAACGGTAACAATTGGTGTCTTGCAAAGCAATTACCTGACGAACGTTATAGGCTTTTTGAATTTTGTCTAACCAAAAATCTGCATCACTTTCAATGCGTTCAAAAGCGAAGACTTTTACGGCAATACTGCCTTCGTGAAAATGTCCTGTAGCAAGGTAATTACCGTCCATATCTACCACTTCTACGACTTCTCCATCTTTGGGACTACCAAAAATTTTGGCAATTGCTCCCGAAAATACCCACGGGTGAAAACGCTTTACAGGCTCTTCTTTTCCTGCTCTAAGCATAACCGTAGCCACCTCAAATTGGCTTTCTGCCAACGCTACATTAGCTGCGACTGCATGACTTTTAGGGCCACCTCCACCCTTTTTCTTTCTAAAATCGTTATTTCTTCTATATTGATTACTCATTATTGCGATTTACTAATGTGTTTCTTATGAATATGCGTCTCGAAAGACAGAATCACAAAGGTACGTAGATTAAACTTTTTGACCGCATAAGTGGTAATGCAAAATTCTGAATTTTAAATTTTGGATTTAATGGCGTTGTTATCAGCTTTTTATATAAAACTTCTTGGAACGAAACCTTATAGGTTTTGAAAACCTATAAGGTTTTTTACGGATTACAATTCTACTAAGTTATGTAGCACGCTATAAAGAAAATAAATATCCGCTAATTTGAACGAATACTTATTTGGTCTCATTTCTTACGATTAAGGATTACGGTGCTGACAAATACAGAAATACGCTTTTCATAACTATTTACGAACGCCCTAGTGTTGCCCTTTTTCAAAAATGTTCGTATCGAAGGTGGCATTTAAGTCAATACTCTCTAAGGTAAATACTTGAGCCTGTCCAAACATCAATTGTTTAGCAGCAATAGTTTGTTTAAAAGGATACATCAACCCATTTATCGACCTATAATCATCAAACTGAACGGTAGCAACAAGGGGCATTCCCATCCCAATAACGGCAATATCTCCCGTCATTTCTACCAAAAAATGAGAATTGAGGTCGAAGAAATAGCTTATCCTTTTCCCTGCTTTATCCTTCATCCGCAGTTCAATTAATTCTTTACCATTTCGTTTAAGCACTCCCCTATTTTCAAATTCACAGTCGGCTCGTTGAAAATTCAGTAAGCCATAAAACAAGTCTGTTTCTTCCAAGAAAAAAGGGCAATCTTCACTTGCAATATCCGTAATCAATAAACGTTGATAGCCTTCATTTAACGTATTGAGTCGCCAACCTTGTTGCTCTTTTACGGCATAAATAATATGATTAGAGCCACTTTCTAAGACAGATTCGTAACGTAAAGCATGATTCGGCATGAGATAAACGGTATTCAGATATGTTTCGCCATTGGCATAATTATGCGAACGAACTAATTTTATTTTACGCACCTCTTCCCACTTTTTCAACCCTCCAATTGCCTTGATATGGGCATTAATGATACTCGACGCATCTTGAGCGAAAAGTTGGGAACATAGCCCTAAAAATAGGATGAGTAAGTAATGCTTTTTCATAAAAACTAATGGATTAAGGAAATGGTCATAAATTATTAGGTATCATTTTTATAGAAGTCTTCTATATTTCAACATGAAGATTCATGTGAAGAATCAAATACCAGAATATATAGTAGATAGTACTTAAACTCGAGTACTTTATCATTCGTTATTCATTTCCATTTCGCCAGCGACTGAAGTCGCCGTCTAAATGGAAAAGAACAACAAGGAGAGTCCAAGTGGTAACTTCTATCATTGAGGTTTGGACAATAAACTAATTGTTAAACTCAAAACGAGTATATTTTATTCCTTTTAGCAGGTGACTTCAGTCGGCTGTTAAAAGGAAATGGTCATACATTATTAGGTATCATGTTGAAGTATAGAATCGTGAATGATTTCATAACAAATGTACGTCAGCATCCTCTATAACGAAACAAAGCCGTTCCTAAAAAAGAACGGCTTTGTACAAAACATCGTCTAGGGAAGACGATAGCATTGGAAGGGTTATTTTGAAATTAACAATTTGCTAATGATTGCTTTTCCATCTTGAAGTAACAAGTTTACGTAATAAATACCGCTTTCAAGATGTTGAACTGGCATTGTTACGCTTGTCTGGCTACTATCCGTCACAGTTTTTGAGAAATACGTTGAGCCATCGCTACCAATTAAATACACCTGAATCGCTGTATTCGTTTTGAATAATGAAGGAGCAATGGTAATCGTAACTTCGCTCTGACTGTTTGTCGGGTTTGGATACAACACAATTGGTTCTACTACCTCAGTAGTTGTATCTACCGAAGCAACACTTGCCACTCTTGCTCCTGTTCCTTGTGATTTTACGGTAATTGTAAACTTACAAACAGTAGTATTTCCTTTTGCATCCTTCGCTGTATAAGTAACCGTTGTTACCCCTACTGGGAAGCTAGACCCTGGCTCGTGTGAATAGTTAATGGTAGGAATTGATGTACAATTATCTCTAACATCAGGGTGTTCCCAATTAGCCACTGCTGAAGTTCCTTTAGTCGTTAACGTGATGTTAACTGGACAATTTGCGAACACAGGAGGAGTCACATCATTATCACAAGGAGCTAGATAAACAACATTAACTACGAATGAACAAGTTGCCTTATTACCGTTGGCATCTGTAGCAGTATAAGTAACCGTTGTTGTTCCAACTGGGAAATTTGAATTTGGAGCATTCGTTGTTGTTACTACTGGCGTACTACAGTTATCCGTAGCGGTTGGAGCAATCCAACTAGCTTTTACACTTGTAGAAGATGTTTTCAACAAAATATCCGCAGGACATGCTGTTAAAACTGGCTTAGTAACATCGGTATCACAAGGTGTTGTTAAACCTGCATCAACCGAAGTATTTGCTTGACCATTCGTCAATACAATCGTTGCCGTTTTTCCTGTAGTCAAATCTGCATCACTGTCGATTGCATCATTTAAGCTTGCATCTTTCGGAGAGAATGACAATCCAGACGGAAGCGTTGTTTTCACAAATTCTACTACATAGCTACCTGCAATCAAATTATCGAATAAATACTTACCGCTTGCATCCGTTGTCGTTGTTGCAATGACCGTATTTGTTGCATCGTATAATTTAACAGTTACGCCTTGTACACCACCCTCTGTCGGCTCTTGGGTACCATTTCCATTTCTATCACGGAATACAAAATCACCAATTGATGCTGGCTTAAATAAACCAAAGTCAAACGTAAAATTAGTATTGGCATCTGTATCTCCGTCTGTAGTTGGTTCAGTAGCCGTTGCTAACGTAATCGGTAAACTTCTGATTACTTGACCACTCGTCATTGAGCCATTGTCATCTCCGTCCACATCGTTATCTGGATCAGCAGCAGGTTCATACGTACCAGTTGCAGCACCATTCTTTCCTGTTGAAGATTTATAACCTGCTGGAGCAGTAATTTCAACTACATATTCTCCTGGGGCTAAGTTGGCAAATAAATATTTACCATTTGCATCTGTAGTCGCTGTTCCAAGCGTTGTAACACCTGTTTTATCTAACAATTTAACTGCAACTTGAGCAATACCTGTTTCTGTTCCATCTACTTTACCATTATTATTTAAGTCGTTCCAAACTAAGTCACCTAACGAAAGACATCTACTAATCGTTACAGTAATAATATTTGATTCTCCTAAATAATCTGAACAAGGATTACGACGTGAACAACGTAAATAATAAGTAGTTTGAGTCAACACACCTGGGTCATACGTTTCAGCAGTTGCTCCAATAATCAACGCCCACTGCGTAGCTGTAGTTGCTGTATAAACTGGAGTCGTTGTACTCTTCATCCAAATGTACTCAATCGTTCCAGAACCACCTGTTGGTAACGTTACGTTCGTCAACGGTGCAGGGTCAAATGAACCACAACCTGTTTGAGCATTTCCAATCGTTCCACCACTTGTTACGTTATCACAACATGGACCTGTTACCGTTACCTTAACCGCATTTGATTCGCCTACGTAATCTGAACATGGGTTACGACGGGCACAACGGATGTAAC
>JARXAV010000036.1 GCA_029865665.1 Flectobacillus sp.
TTCTGGCTACTTCCTGAAACCATGCAACCACTTGGTATTTATAATTGCTTTCTTCTATACTTGTTTCAAGTCCATTTTTACCTGTGAATTTAATGATTAACCATAAAATAACTCCCAGAATGAAACCAAAAAAGATGAATAAGGGATGGTACAAAGCTAGTAGTATTAAGCCCAAAAAGATTTGAATAACGGCAATCGGAATATCTAGTAATAGCTTTTGAATCCCTTTTTGAATATTGAGTGTATCAAAAAAGCGGTTCACTTTTTCGGGTAAATAATACAAATCGGCTTTGTATAAATCTACTTGAGGTAGTGTTTGTGAAAACTCAAAAGCAAAATGTGTAAACAACCGTTGCTGAATCTTTTCAATTACTTTCATTTGATTTACTTGAAAAACCCCAACTCCAAAAACACCCATCACTACCAAGAATATAAGGATATAAATAGATGTAACCATAGATGCCCCCAGTACAAAACTGATAATTGCTTGAATACCAATAGGGACGCTTAATTCCACTAGACCACCTAGGATGGCATAAAAGTAAATAGAAAAAAGGTCGCTCTTGTCTAGGTTAAGTAATGCCCAGAGTTGATGAAGTGTTTTTTTGTTTTCCATAATCATGCTATTTTTTGGTAAAGATATAAATACTTTCCATAACGATAGTAAAGCTATTATTAATAATTGTAAAAATATTTTATATAATACTAACGCTATCATTATCGATATTATTACTATTTTTACCAAAAATATAGAAGATATGGATTTTAAACTGTCATTTCGTGTAAACGAGGCTATTTGCCTGAAAGACCCTGAGGGGACAGATTTGGGTAGAAGGATTGTGAAGCATAGTATTGACTTGATTAATGAATTAGGTTTTGAAGCCTTTACATTCAAAAAGTTGGCACTTGAGATAGCTACTACTGAAGCCACAATTTATCGGTACTTTGAGAATAAGCATCGTTTATTACTATATATCACTAATTGGTATTGGTGTTACATGGAGTTTATGGTCGATTTTCATTTACAAAATCTTCATGACCCAGCCATTAAAATAAAAGCCATTATTCAATTGTTAACCCACGAGTTTCCAGAAAGTTCTGGGGGCTTGGATTATAATAAAAAGTATTTGAACCAAATTGTAATCTCAGACAGTAGCAAGGTTTATTTAGTAAAGGATGTTGCAGAAATTAATAAAAGCGAAGTCTTTAAGCCTTACAAAGACTTGTGTGCGAAAATTGCGGATGTAATTGTAGAATACAGTCCGAACTATGCTTTTCCGAAGTCATTAAGCAGTACCTTGATTGAGACAGCTCATCATCAACAGTATTTTGCTCAGTATTTGCCTCGATTAACGGATGTGACTTCAAGTAATGAACATAAATTTGCAGAACAATTTTTAGAACAATTGGTCTTTAAGGTTCTACAGTAGGAGGGAGACAGTACAATTTTTGAAAATAACATAGATGGTACTTGTCTAAATTTAAAAAGGGTTGCAATAGCTGTTTTAGCGTAGTTGCAACCCTTTTTAAATTATAAGACATAAAAAAAGCCCAACCTTTCGGATGGGCTTTCTCTCAGTAGAGAGCGAGGGATTCGAACCCCCGGACCTGTTACAGTCAACAGTTTTCAAGACTGCCGCAATCGACCACTCTGCCAGCTCTCTATTTGTGTGTGACATTGTTGTTGTTTGATGATGCAAAATTAGGCGTTTGAAATTTAATATGCAAGTCTTTGAGTGAAAAAAAATGTATTTTTTTGAATGAAAATGTCTTTGTCTTTGATAATCAGTAAGATATACTGAAAATTTTTTTTGATTAAATGTCCCTTGAAATGCTATTCAAGGGTATTTTTTAATAAATTTTACAATAGATGAGTGAATTTTATGTTATTCAAACGTTATGTTTTTTTTACCCCAAAAAGATTGGCCGTCATTTTAGAGATTTCTTTTCCAGAAACTTGAAAAAATGTCGTAACTTGTCGCTTATTTTATCCCTGATAAGTCTAGTATATGATGATTAGATTAAAGAATTTTTTTCAGAACCTTGGAATGGCCTTTCATTCAGCCTATAAAGCTGTTTTAGGCCTATTATGGTCTATCGTAAAAAAAATAGTACAAGTCATTTTCGGCAAGCAAAAGGCCTTCGAATTACAATCCTTCCTTGATTCAATTCCTGAAAGAAAAGAAGCTCTGATTGATTCCTTAGGGATTAATAGGGATTCTGAATACTATCCGATTGTAAAACGTTTATGGAAATTATTTTCTAGAACTGTATTGGCGGGTGTATTTTTTATCTTTTGTGTTGAGACTAACTTTTTATGGCTTACGGGCGAACTCCCATCTGTAGGCGAACTTCAAAATCCTAAATTATCTCAGTCTTCTGAAATTTACTCAGCAGATGGTGTCTTGCTTGGAAAGTTTTTTCAAGAAAATAGAACGCCAGTTAAAACCTACAAAGAACTTTCTCCGTATTTAACAAAGGCCCTAGTTGCTACCGAAGATGCCCGTTTTTATAAACACTCAGGTATTGATATTCGTGCAATGGCTGGTGTGGCGGTTGGAATCTTCAAAGGTGGAGAAAGAGGGGGCGGTAGTACGATTACGCAACAGCTTGCTAAAAACCTGTTTAAGACTCGTAAGAAAGAAGGATTAGCCAAAAAGGGCTTGTTGGGATTTGTTCCTGTGGTAAAAACGCTTGTTATTAAGACAAAAGAATGGCTTACTGCTATTAAATTAGAACGGTATTATACGAAAGATGAAATTATTCTTTGGTATCTGAACACCGTTGACTTTGGTAGTAATGCCTATGGAATTAAAGTAGCTGCCAAACGCTATTTCAATACATCGCCAGATAGTTTGAATTTGCAGGAAGCTGCCGTGTTGATTGGGATGCAAAAAGCAACTACAACATACAATCCGATTCGTTATAGAGATAAACCTTTGGAAGAGAATAAGTCGTGGAAACGCAGAAATACGGTATTGGCTCAGATGGTTAAGTATAAGTATTTAACTCAGGCAGACTATGATTCACTTGCTCCGCTACCGATTGTCTTACGTGAAAAAGAGGAATCACCTTACGATGGTAATGGAAACTATTTCAAAGTAGCAGTTGCCAAATATTTGAACGAATGGGCAGAGAAGAATGGCGTTGAAATTGATTTATATCGTGATGGCTTGAAGATTGTTACAACCATTGATTCGCATTTACAGATGCACGCAGAAGATGCCGTTTCGGAAGGAATGCGAGCTACTCAGAAGGTATTTGATAGTCAGTGGTCTGGTAAAAACCCATGGGCAGATGAAAAAGGGGTAGAAATCCCTGGATTCATAGATACCGTAGCTAAAAGAACAGATTATTACCGTACGTTGGTGAAGAAATTCCCTAGTAATCAAGATTCTGTTTGGTATTACATGAAGAATGTGAAACGTAAAATGTGGGTGTATTCGAACACAGGGCGTGGAGAAGAACAACGTGAAATGACGGCTTATGACTCAATCCGCTATTATAAACGCTTTTTACAAGCGGGTATGATGACCTTAGATCCGTACACAGGCCACATCAAAGCATGGGTTGGAGGTTTAGACTTTAAATACTTCAAATATGACCACGTTAAGCAAGGAAAACGTCAGCCAGGTTCTACGTTTAAGCCTTTTGTTTATACTGCAGCAATCGACGGCCCTAAAGATTTGTCTCCTTGTTATGAAATGAGAGACGAACCTTTTGAAATAGAAGTAGAAGAAAAAGGAGAAGTCAAAATCTGGAAACCAAATAATGCAGACGGACGCTTTACGTATTCAAGAATGCCTATTAAGCGTGCTTTGGCAAAATCAATTAACTCGATTACCGCAAAGTTAACCGATGAAGTAGGGGCAGATACCGTGATGTATTATGCCAGAACGATGGGGATTGACAGTTATATGCAACCCGTTGCATCCATTGGTTTAGGTTCTTTTGACGTGTCTCTTTATGAAATGGTAGGGGCTTATAGTGCCTTTATCAATGAAGGTTTACATGCAGAACCGCTTTTGGTTATGGAAATTCAAGATGAAAATGGAAATGTAATTCAACATTTTGACCCTGAGATTAAGCGAGTTATCAAGAAAGAATCGGCTATGTTGATGCGTACCATGTTAGAAGGAACAATTTATGATGGAGGAACGGGTAGTAGTTTGCTTTGGGGCGATGGCTCTAGGTTAATGCCGGCCGAAAATCGTTATCAACCTGCTTTTGCAGGAAAGACGGGTACAACCTCTAACCATTCAGACGGTTGGTTTATCGGGATGACCCATAACCTCATTACGGGTGTTTGGGTAGGTGGTGATGACCGCTCAATTCACTTCCGAACAGGAGCTTATGGCGAAGGTTCGAAAACAGCAATGCCGCTATACAAACGATTTATGTTGAAAGTGATTGATGATAAAGACTTGAAAATGTATCGTCCTGTTGCTTTTGATCGGATAGATCCAAAAAGATTTAGTAAAAATGTGAATTGCTTAGGCACGTATGGGCCACCAAGAGAAGGAAATGCGGTAGGTGATAGTACTTCTATCTTTGGAGATTCCCTAGTTGCTCCACGTTATCAGAATCCAAATCCTGATGCAATTGTAGATTCGATTCGTTAAAAATTATTTTATGATAAGTAAAGAAGAAATTAAAAGCTATTTTCAAGGATTACAGGATACTATTTGTGTAGCTCTTGAAAAAGCTGATGGAAAGGCTAGTTTTACCGAAGACCTTTGGGATCGTCCTGAAGGAGGAGGAGGTCGTTCGAGAGTAATTCAAGAGGGTAACGTCATCGAGAAAGGTGGTGTAATGTTTTCGGCTGTTTGGGGCGATCTACACGAGAAAATGTTGACCTCTATGGGCTTAACTGAAAAAGTTGATTTCTTTGCCACAGGGGTATCCATTGTGATTCATCCACAAAGCCCACAAGTTCCTATCATTCACATGAATGTTCGCTATTTTGAAATGTCGAATGGAACGTGTTGGTTTGGAGGAGGAATAGACCTTACACCTCATTATGTGGTTGAAGACGATGCTCGTTGGTTTCATCAGCAATTGAAGGATGCTTGTGATAAGCACGATGCAAACTATTATCCAAAGTTTAAGCAATGGGCTGATGATTACTTCTTTAATACACATCGTAATGAAACTCGTGGAATTGGGGGTATCTTTTTTGATTATCAAAAACCAGATGAAAATCGAACTAAGGAGGAAATCTTTGATTTTGTGAAAAGTATTGGTGAAGCTTTTGCTCCGATATATACGCACTTTATGAATAAGAATGCGGCGTTAGATTTTACAGAAAATGAGAAAAACTTTCAATATTTAAGACGTGGTCGTTATGTAGAATTTAATTTGGTACATGACAGAGGCACAAAGTTCGGTCTTGAAACAAATGGTAGAACCGAATCAATATTGATGAGTATGCCACCAATGGCCAAGTGGGTGTACAATTATCAGGTTGAACCTGATTCGGAAGAAGAAAAAACCTTGAACTTATTAAAAAAAGGAGTCAACTGGGTTTAACTAGTTGATTGTTAGTGCAAAAGCCCTCGTAAAATACGGGGGCTTTTTTTTGTGTAAATATTTTTGAAAAGTATTGAATTTTATAAATAATTAATACTATAATTGCTTGAAAACTATCTATATACGTTTACTTTTTTACCAAAAAATGTTATCTTGTATTCGGATTTAAGTATCCAAATAAATAACCCAGAAAAAATATATGAATTCTTTTAAAAAATCATTGAACCAGATTGGCTTAATGACATTTAGCCTTGTGCTTATGTCATCCGTCGATCGACATTGCCATGCTCAAGGAGGGTATGCCAATGTTAGGAATGTGTACTATGCTACTGAGAATGCTCGACAGTCCGAAACAGGCTTGGATGCTGAACGAAATTCAGCATTTGAAGTAAAGGAGATGACTAAAAAGCTAAAACTCACAGATGAGCAAGTAGGCAAAGTTGAACGCATTGTTACCGCTTATATGATTAAGCGAGTAGATTTGTTTAACGAGATGAAAAAGTTGACGCCCCCTATTCCTGAAGAGGTACGCTCTAAGATGCACGACAAAATCACGGCATTGAAAGTAGGAAAGGATCGTGAATTAAAGGCTGTTTTATCCGAAGACCAATATCAACAGTATTTGGTTCAGTCAAAACGCTAGTA
>JARXAV010000080.1 GCA_029865665.1 Flectobacillus sp.
AGGGGTCGTGCGACGGCCTTCAGAGTTGGCGATTACAACTGGCTCATTACCTTCCATTACTGCAACGCAAGAGTTGGTTGTTCCTAAGTCAATACCAATAATTTTTCCCATTGTGAGCGTAAATTAATTATTTATTTAAAATGTCTGATTTCTGAATTGAATCATTGTTGCTAAGTAGTAATCAATCTTAGTGCCAAGCATGTTTTTTTGTTAAATTGGCACATTTTGGCTGACACATTGTCAGATTTGTAGGCTTTTGTCAGAAAATATGTAGCTATTGGATGTTAAATTTTGGGTGATAGATGTTGGGGAGGAGGTGCTTTTGGCAGAAAAAGGGTAGATGTTGGATGTTGAATTTTGGATTTTGAATGTTGGGGAAGGGAGGGAAATTATAGATTGAGTGATTTGTAGTGTACGAAGGATTGAAAAATAGTATTCTCTGACAAATTTTGTAAAATCCTTTTTTGACGATGGGCGTTACCCATCGCTGAGATATATCGCCCTTTCAGGGCTAAGACAGTACATTTTAGCCCTGAAAGGGCGACATACTCAAATGATGATATTGCAAAAAAAAGTCAGAGAACCCCAAAAAATGCTCAATCAAATAAAATAGAAGCAAAATTTAAATTGACCAAACGTTTCTCAATCCTTCGTACACTATAATTGAGTGATTTGTGATTGAGTGATTACTTTTTGCCCAAATCACTCAACCACTCAATCAGTAAATCACTCAATAAAAATTAAACCGCTACCACAGCCGCTGAAATACTTGCGTTGGCTTCGATGCTTAGTTCTTCGCCGTAAAGAACAATCGTAATGGCTTCTTCTGCGGTGTTTTCTATAGTTACTTCTTCAGCACTTGTAGTAACTGTTAAAATATGACCACGGAAAATAATTTTGAAGGCGAATGACTGCCAATTTTCTGGTAAGAAAGGACGAAGGGTTACTTTTCCTTCTTTTACACGCATTCCTCCAAAACCTTCTACAACCGACATCCATGTTCCTGCCATCGAAGTAATGTGACAGCCGTCTTCGGTATCGTTGTTGTAATCGTCCAAATCTAAACGAGCAGAACGCTGATAGAATTCGTAACTACGAGCTTTATCGCCCAATTTAGCCGCCAAAATCGCATGAACACATGGACTTAACGACGATTCATGAACGGTCATTGGTTCGTAGAAATCGTAGTTGCGACGTAATTGTTCAATCGTGAAGTCGTCTTCAAAGAAATACATTCCTTGTAATACGTCCGCTTGTTTGATAAAGCATGAACGCAAAATGCGATCCCAAGACCATTTTTGGTTAATCGGACGGTCAGCAGGAGCAAGGTCTTTTACTTGGATTAATTCTTTATCCAAGAAACCATCTTGTTGTAAGAAAACGCCTAATTCTTCACTTTCTGGTAAATAGACATGGTCGATAATCGCTTGGAATTTCTCGAATTCTTCTACTTCTTTCAAGTTTAGATTTTGGGTAATTTCCTCATAACGAGCAGGATTACTTGCTTTTACTTTGTTGGCTGCTTCGATGGTATATTTCAAACACCAAGTCGCAATATAACTCGTGTACCAGTTGTTGTTAACGTTATTTTCGTATTCATTTGGCCCAGTAACGCCTAGCATTACATACTTTTTACGGTATTCAGACCAGTTGAAACGCTGAGCCCAGAAACGAGCGATACCTACCAATACATCTAAACCGAATTCGCCTAAATACGCTTCGTCTCCTGTATAGTTGATGTAGTTGTAAATAGCAAAAGCAATTGCCCCGTTACGGTGAATTTCCTCAAAGGTAATTTCCCATTCGTTGTGGCATTCCTCCCCGTTCATGGTCACCATTGGGTACAAGGCAGCTCCTTGATTAAAGCCCAATTTTCCTGCATTTTCGATGGCACGATCCAATTGTTTCCAACGATATACCAACAAGTTACGAGCAACTTGTTCGCTTGACGTTGCCATGTAGAACGGTAAACAATACGCTTCGGTATCCCAATAAGTAGAACCGCCGTATTTTTCACCTGTAAAGCCTTTTGGTCCAATGTTCAAACGAGCATCTTCTCCCGAATAGGTTTGGTTTAATTGGAAAATGTTAAAACGAATTCCTTGTTGAGCCGCAACGTCGCCCTCAATTACGATGTCGTTCATTTTCCATCTTTCTCCCCATTTCTCCGCTTGTTCCGTCACCATTTTGTCGAAACCTTTCGTTGCAATTTTAGCCAAATAGCTTTTTGCTTCGGTCATTAGGGTTTCAGTCGCATAGTTTTCAGAAGAAAGGTTACATGCAAACTTCACGATAGCCGTTTCAATGTCTTGCTTGATGTCTAAGGTAAATTTGTTCGCAACGTATTTCTCTCTTTTTTCTGGTAAACTCTGGAAGTCACGAACAATACCTGCTTGATACACTTTGATACGTTGAGCCGTTACCACATGGAAGCCAGTTTTCTTGGTTTTCATGTGTAAATAACCTTCTGCAAAAGCCGTTTCCTTAGCTACTTCGTCCCAGAATTTATCGTCATAATTGGCATCCTTGTTTTTGATGTCGCCATCCACAAAAGCCGTTACGTGCAATTTTCCTTCAAAGTTCAAAGGGGTTAAGGCATAGCGAATTGCACCTACTTCGTCGTCAACAATTGAGTTGATACGTTTGGCATTGACTTTCACTTGCTTACCGCTTGGCAAAGTAGCTACGAATGAACGTTCTAAATAGCCTTCTTTCATGTTTAGTACACGAACAAAGTCCGATACTTCACAGGTATTAAGGTCTAATTCTTCTTCGTCAATTTCTATTTTTAAGCCAATCCAGTTGGCTGCGTTCAACACTTTTGCAAAATATTCTGGGTAGCCGTTTTTCCACCAACCCACACGAGTTTTGTCTGGGTAATAAACACCTGCTACGTAGTTTCCTTGGAGCGTCTTGCCAGTGAAGGTTTCTTCAAAGTTGGCTCTTTGTCCCATTCGTCCGTTTCCTAGTGAGAAAACTGACTCAGAAATCTCATTATATTCACGGTGAAATCCTTCTTCGATGATACACCACTCGTCATGCTTTAGATAGTTCTTCATTTGAATTTTTATATGGTTCGTAAGCAATGTAGGTTACATTTTTCAATTCTTCAACATCTTGATAACGAGCTTTTTGCGAATTCTTGAAAAAATGCAAAACATTGGTTTGTTGTTTTTATTTTTTGCGAAATTACACCTTTGCTTTTGTAGGAATACTACAATGCTACGGTGTTTTTCTGGTCAACTTAAAGAGCAAGAAGTCTTTCGACGCTCATTTCTTCAAAAGTAGCAATCACTACGTCTGCTTCTGTCAGTACATCTGCCGATCCAACGCCAATCGCAAGCATTCCGCCAGCCTTCGCTGCTTGTACCCCTGCCACTGCATCTTCAAAAACAGCACATTCTTCTGGTTGACAATTAGTTGCCTCAGCACCTAATAAAAATACTTGAGGATCTGGCTTACTTTTGTTGATGTTGTTGCCGTCGATGATGGCATCGAAATAGTCGAGCATTTGAATTTTTTCTAAAATTAATTTAGAATTTTTACTTGCTGATCCTAAAGCGATTTTAATGCCACTTTCACGTAAAGCCGTTAAAAATGCAGGAACGCCAGGCAGTACTTCGTTGGGTGTCATTTGCATGACAAGCTCCAAATACCAGTCGTTTTTCTTGGTTGCCCATGCCAATTTTTCTTCGTCATTAAGCGTAACGCCTCCCCAGCCTAAAATCAAATCAAGTGATTCCATACGGCTAATGCCTTTCAATTGCTCGTTTTGATGTTCTGTAAAGTCGAAACCAAGTTCGTTTGCCAAACGTCTCCATGCTTGGAAATGATAGATTGCAGTGTCAACAATGACACCATCGAGGTCAAAAAGACAGGCTTTAATGTGGTTCATATAGTATGTTTGAATTGTGTTTGTGCTACTCATAACTACCGATGTTTTATCCCGCTGGGATAACCCTTATGGCGGATTTTTGCCGTGTTTTGTTTAGGGAGGACTTGGTTTAACGCAGACAGGGTTAGAACCCTGTCTGCGTTAAACGATAAAATTTTATGATCGAGTAAAATCATCAAGAACCTGACTAAATCCAAAATCCAACATTCAAAATTTTGCATTATTACTAGTTAAGTTCAATAACCTGAATACTCATCGGAGCAACAGTGATATTGTCTAGGCTCTCGATTTCTTTATTGGTTGTAATTTCTTTTCCTTTGGTGAATCCTGCTAAATTTTCAGCAAAACGTTTGGTCGAAAGCGTTTTTGTATCCTTCGCTTGGCTCATAATTACCATGACACTTTGCGTGCCTTTATGACGAAAATACGCATAAATTCCGTCTTGTGGTAAATATTGCGTTAATTTTCCCGATTGCAATGCGGCAGAACTTTTGCGGTAATTGGCTAGGATTTTGGTAAAGTTAAACGCCTCATTTTCTTGAGCAGTACGACCACTTGCCACAAACTTCGATTCTTTATCCGTTGCCCAACCGCCTACAAAGTCTTTACGAACTTCGGCATCCGAAGGGTTTTTGAAGTTTTTTGTCAAGTTTTCAGTTCCATAATAAATTTGAGGAATGCCACGAGTCGTTAATAAAAAGCCCATTCCTAACTTAAATTTATTAAAATCTTCTCCAATAACCGAATAAAAACGATCCATGTCATGATTGTCCAAGAAGGTCATATTCATCGACGGGTCTTCGTAAACAAGATCATTTGCCAAGGTTGAATAAAGGCGATTTAATCCTTTTCCCCAGTCAAAATCTTCTTTCAAAGCTCCATTCAGTGCATGGAAAAGCACAAAGTCGTTAGGCGAAGGCAAATTACTTTTAAACGGAACATTCAAATTATTACGAGTAAAATAAGCCTGACTAACCACGCTCTGTACCGAGTTTTCCCCTGTGATAAACATCTTCGGATATTCGTCTAACAGAGCCTGATTACAACGGTTCATAAACGGTAAGTCGTTGTACTGATAGGTATCAATTCTCCAGCCATCTACCCCAAAATATTCAACCGTCCAAAGGGCATGTTGGATTAAATAATTGGCAACAAACTCATTATGATGATTTAAATCAGGTAAAAAGGGGACAAACCAACCATTTTGTTGTATCTTAAAGTCAGATTTGTTGGCATGAACAATATCCACGATTGGTTCGTCACGATAGGAAGTGTTGGTATATTCATCCCATTGGTTCAACCAGCTTTTCATCGGTAGGTCTTTCAGAATCCAGTGATTGATACCTACGTGATTATACACAGCATCTTGTACGATTTTGAGTCCTTTGGCATGAGCAGCTTCAACAAGTTCTTTATAAGCGGAGTTTCCACCCAAACGACGGTCAACATTATAATGATCCGTAAAACCGTAGCCATGATAAGCCGAACGCATCTCGCCGCCTTCGTTAGTTTGAGGTTGGTTATTTTCCACCACAGGATTTAGCCAAAGCGTAGTAATACCAAGTTCTGTGAAATAATCTAAATGTTGTTGAATCCCTTTTAAATCGCCTCCATGACGTAAAAAAGGATTGGAGCGATTGGCAGCAGTATCTGCCATATCTGCAAATTTGTCATTGCTAGGGTCGCCATTGGCAAAGCGATCGGGTAAAATTAGATACACTAAATCAGCAGAATTAATTTCCTGCGGATGTTGATTTCTTACCTTTAATTCATACGGTTGTTGAAGATGTACGATGCTCGAACGGCTTTTCTTGCCTTTGGTCGTAACAACGGTTTTAGAAATATCAATCAATAACGTTCCAGCCTTGGTTTCAGGACTAATCGTTAAGTCCAGAAAAAGATAATTAGGGTTGTCAACCTCATTCACTTTAGTAAGTTGAACACCTGCATAATTGATAGAAACAGTAGCACCTTTCAGGTTTTTACCATAGACTAACAATTGAAGGTGAGGGTTTTTCATGCCGACCCACCAATTACTAGGGTCAATCCGTTGAACACTTGGATTTTGGGAATAGCCGAAGACACTAGCTAAGCACAGGCAAAGCAAAGCAAGAAGTGATTTTCTCATGTTTTTTATAAAAGATTGGTTAATGGATGTCTGTTTATTTATCTGCTAATATAGCTTGATTTATGCTAATTATTTCAACGGATACTTACTAATATTAGGTGTTTTTCAGATTGCAAAGTTCAGTTTTTTTTCTGTATTTTGCTCAAAATTAAATCAAAAATAAACAGAATTTTTCAGAAGTATAGTGTGCTAATCTGTGCTATACACCAAATTTTATTCTAAAAATGTCGCTAAAACCCATAAAAAATTTAATACTTTTGCTTAGCATACTTAGCTCTTTTAAAGCGGTTTCACAAGTAAAAAGTATGACTGCAAAGACTCCTGTACCAGCAGTGCCTTCAAGGACTGTTAGTAATGCAAGCCCAAAACCAGTAGCACAGCGTTCCGTAGTACCAACTACGTCGCTGAAAACGGGAGGGAGTCGCTCCACAGTGAAAGTGGATACTGTAAAGAAAAAAGTCTTAGTAAATAAACCCAATAAAGATAAAGTCCCGATTAAGAAACTGATGACGAAGAGAAACGACAAATTAGTGGTATTACAAATGATGTTTCATTTGTGGGGAAATACCAACACTACCAACAAAGAAAATGGCTCGGCTGAGGAAAATGGCGTAACCAAATTTAAGGACATCAATGATAAGGCCTTGAAGGAATTGAAAAAGTTCGGTTACTCGCATTTGTACATGACAGGTTTGATTGAACACGCAACCATGGAAGACCTTTCTGCTAT
>JARXAV010000116.1 GCA_029865665.1 Flectobacillus sp.
TCCAATAGCGACTCTTTTTGTTCTTTAAGTAGTTCTATAACATTCTGTCTATCAGAATATTCGATATATCTTGAGAAATACTTATGTTGAGGGTATTCCGTTTTTTCAGCGTGTCTCATAAAAAAATACCATATTTTTTGTAAAAAGGTATTGCAATGTACAAAAAAACACCTAATTTTGCATCACGATAAAACAACGACACAATAATTGCTAGTTGTGGAATCACAAAAAAAGGTTTGGTAGTTCAGTTGGTTAGAATACATGCCTGTCACGCATGGGGTCGCGGGTTCGAGTCCCGTCCAGACCGCTCAAAGCAAGAGTAAACAAGTTTTAAAGAAAAGTAATCCCTTAATAATCACATAGATTTTAAGGGGTTTTTTACTTTTAGGGCTTGTCTGTTTCGTGTTTATTCCTGTTAATTCGTGCGAATTGTTTTATGAAATGTTTACTATATTATTGCTGCTCAAACAAGCTATTTCAATATGTTTCAGCCAACAGTAACCGTAGTATTTAACAGATTAAAGTATAAAAGTAAAAGTGGGTGTTATCCTGTTTACTTACGAATTACGATAGCTCGTAAATCAAAGTACCTTAAAATTCCTCTTTCAGAAAAAATAGATTCTGCTCATTGGAATGCTAAAGGTTATAAGCATGATAACTACATCAAAAATACCCATCCATTTGCTTTAGAGTTAAACAATCAGATACAAGCGTACAAGATTAAAGTGAGAGGGATTATCCATTCATTAGGAGTGTCTAGACAGATAACGATTGATGATATTCTTCGACACCTTGAGGATAAACGCCAGCACCTTACGTTCAATATGTTTGCGTCAGCATATATTAAAAGCCCAAAAGAAAAGTTACAAGATGCTACGCTTACGAAGTATCGTAGTTTTTTAAAACATCTAAATGCTTTTAATAAGAATATCTATTTCGCAGACTTGAATGCTAAGTTGGTTCAAGAGTTTAAACAGTATTTGGAGGTTGATTTGAATCTTTTAGGAAGTACGATAAAATCCTACTTCGATAAGTTTAAAAAAATCGTCACGCAAGCAGAAAGAGAGGCTTATTTAGATTATCAACAGACTCGCTTTTTATTCGATGATGCCAAAATCAAGGTTAATAAGGCTAAGCGTACCTACTTAGAAATAGAAGAAGTCATTCGCCTGGCGAATATTAGTTTTTCAGAAGCGGAGAGCTTTTTACAAAGAACACGGGATTTATTTCTCTTTCAGGTATATACTGGGTTTTACTATAATGACCTTAAAATACTGAAAAAAGAGAATATCAAAGAGCAAAAAGGATTGGGTAAATACATTGTGGGAGAGAGAGATAAAAACGAAAATACCGTTGTTGTTCCTCTATTTAAATTCCGTAATGCTCAATCAATCTTAGAAAAATATGCGGCATCACTGGACGATGATTTTTTGTTTGATGAGAAGTTTTTTATTCAAGACCAAGTATATAATAAACAGCTAAAAGTAGTAGCTGAACGAGCAAGAATTAAGAAAGACATTTCAAATAAAGTAGCGAGGCATACCAATGTTCAGTTATGGGTGCGTTACGGAGCGGAAAGACCCATTATCTCTAAAATGGTAGGTCATTCCAAAGAAGCTACTACAAAAGAGTATTATGACGTATATGCGTTAGATGTATTTGAAGGAACTAAAAAGGTAAACTTTGAAGAATTAGGACTATGAGTATTTTGAATTTCAAACGTAAGGAGAAGAAGATAACAGTAAAGTTTTTTTTACGTAAAGATCGAGGGGAAGTGAAAATGCCAGATACACATCGATATGGAGCAGATACTGTCTATTATCCTTTGTATATTGAATTTATTCACAGACGTAAAATCAATAGATGTAAAAGTTTATTCTTAGAGTTTCATAAAATGGGGACAAAAGTCCACAATATACCTTATACTTACTTTAATGAGTTTGGGGTTGCCACACGAGAATTTACCAGTGAAATTGAAAATCTCATCAATGGTGATTCTTCACTAGTTAGGTCTTATCAATTTGATTTATTGGATTTACTGATATGTGAAAAACATCATGCCCTTAATTTATTTAAGTTATTTGAAGATATTTCAGACGATGACTTTATATTCTCTAACCTTAGTGAAGGGTATCATTATAGTCTTAGTAAGCGTGCTGATAGTTTATATGATGAAGTGTTAAAAGAATTACTGCTGGATGAATTTCAGAAATTAGTTCCTAGTTACCCAATTGAACCTCAACTTTTAAAAATAGCATTATCCTCTTATAGTTATTATGAATTTTATCAGATAGTGGTAAATATTTTTAATATGACGGCTACTTATGCTCGAGCAGAAGTAAGTAGTAGCAGCTTAATGCATTTAGGGCAATCGCTTTATAAAGTACAGACGAAAATTCAAGAATATATGGCTATTAAGCCCCATCGGTACTCTGAAATGCGTTTTACGTTGACTATTCCTGTATGGGTAGTTGAAGGGCATTCCAATAAACTGAGTGTGTTCTTAAAAGAGGATAGGTTTTTTGATAGAACTCATTTTAAAAGTAAGCAGGAATTTGATGGGTTAGTTGATACGATACTTTCAAAGGCTGAAGAGAAGCTTATTCACGAAGTAAGCACCATTAAAAGTTATTTTGGATACACCCCTCACTACTCATAATTGAACAATTATAAGTAGTAAGAAAAATTTTTAATAAAAATGTTTGACCAGGGTAGTCTTTTTGTATCTTTGCAAAAGATAAATTAATTAATCCTAAACACAAATTAATATGACAGCACCAGTCATTATCATGATTCCTGAACAGGAATTGGCACAAATTAAAACGACTCAGCAGCAAATTCTTGAGAAACTTCAAGAACTAAATGTCAAAGAGGCATCTACATCGATAGTTCAGTACATCACAGCAAGTGAATTTATGGAGGCTGTACGAATTAAACGAAGTAAGTTTGATAGTTTGGTAATCAACAATAAAATCCAGACAATCAAGAAAGGACGAAAAATTTACGTCGCCAAAAGTGAAGTCCAAAAGTATTTTAGCACCTAGTTCCTTTTTAAATTTCTCATTGCTTTTTTTCTGAAACCTAAAAGGGCTTTTTAGGCTCTATGGGATTTCTATGTCCAAATTTTAACGTGTAAAGATAATATGGGACAATATATGTTCTCATTTTTCAAGGGTGGTATCAAAAAACTAACCCCTGAGAATGATATGGGCATTGGGCAGGTTTTTGAGCTAATTAGGTCTGAAAAATACAAGGCTTGTATCTCCGATATTAGGAAGGCTGAGGATGTGAAAGTACAAGCGGCTTTAAAAAGTAGATTGGACTATGTGACCTTTTCAGGTACTTTTTCCGTGCGTAAAGCATTGGGATTACTTTCTCATAGCGGTCTTCTTTGTTTGGATTTTGACGATGTAGCCAATATAGATGCTACCATAAGTCGCATCTATACAGACCCTTATGTTTGTTTGGCTTTTATCAGCCCAACAGGTAAAGGCTTGAAAATCATCGTCAAAATTGACCAAGCAGAGACTCATGCTCTGGCATGGAATTGTACGTCACGCTACTTTAAGGAGAAGTATCGTATTGAAGCCGACAAATCGGGAAAGGATGTCTGTAGGGCTTGTTTTATCAGTTATGATTCCAATGCTTACTACAATCCAGATTCAAAGGTTTTTCTAATTGTTAAGTCTGAAAACCTGTCAAGTGCCAGAAATAAACTAGAAGAAGGTAACTCTGAACTAGTGCGAGCTAGACGTGTAGTGGAACGTATAGTTGGTCAACGTATAGATATTACAGTTACCTATCAGGATTGGATTAATGTAGGATTGGCACTAGCTACATTCGGAGAAGATGGACGGTCTTTATTTCACGATATAAGCCAATTTCATAGCTCATACGAAGCTAGTGAGACGGATAAAAAGTTTGATAATTTGTTAGCGAACGGAAGATTTACATCGCCTGCTTTTCTGTTTAAAATGGCAAAGGAATACGGTGTTACCGTTACAAAGAGTAGTGTTGCTCAGGCTGAAAAGCAATTAATAAAAAATGACGACATACACACTAATGGCATTGTATCTTACGATTTACAAGATTATCAAATCAGTATTCTGACGAATAAGTCAAAGGTGACGGTTGCAGAAGGTTTTCTGATTTACATCAAATACCAAACAACCGACGAGAATGAACAATATACTTGGGTGTTGGAGGTAAGAGTTCCAGACGCTCAACCCATGTATATTGAAGTGAATCACGATGATTTTTTTGAGCCTAAAGCCATCGAAAAAATATTAGGTGCTAAACGCTTGAGTATGAGTGTAAACTATCAACAGTTACAAAGGCTTAGGACGTTTCTTTTTACTTGCACGAAGTTTCCTAATGCAATTAAAGTGTTGCGGTATGGTTTGCATCCAGCTACTGAATTGTACTTTTTTGCTAATTGTGCCATTTCAAAAAAGGGTGATATTTTGCATCCAGACGAGTTTGGTATCATTCGGTATCAAGATATTTATTTGTCTGTTCCACAGGTAAATAAAGGGCAGTCATCGCCTTTTAATTACGTAGATAATCAGGTTTCGTTCAATGAATGGTATTTGCTTTTTAGCAAGGCACAGCGAGAAGAAATGACGTTTCTATCTACTTCATTTATGCTATTTTCTTTATTCAGAGATATTGGTATCAAAGAGAATAGTTTTTCACCTATGCTCTATATCTATGGAATTGCAGGAACTGCTAAAAGTACGCTATTCGTACACCTCAATTATATTTTTGGAGCGGACGGAAAAGCGATGGGAGTCAACTTAAAAGGAAAGAATACGGAAGCCGCTTTTGTCGCTAAAATTGAGCAACGACATAACGGCTATCAGTTTGGAGATGAATACCTTCCTAATCATGCGTTGACTTCGTTATTTCAAGCCAGCTATGATAATAAGGCATATTCGAAGATGAACATGAGTTCGAGGTCATATTTAGATACAACCGATTTAGTACCTAAATGTACAATTGGTTTTGCATCTAATTTTCTGCCAGAATTGCCCAATGACGAGCCTTTTTTTAGTCGTTTGGTAGTTTTGGTCAATAACAATCGTCAACGCTCAGAAATCCAGCAAAATGCCTATAAAGAACTACTGGAAGTACAGGAGAATGGTATCACGAATATTCTTCGTGAGATTTGGCAATATCGAGACTTAATTAAAGCTGAATTTAAAGATGCTTATCATTTGCTTAAAAATGCTTTAGAGCAGAAAATGGCAAATAATACAATCGGGAATCCACGCTATTTCTATAACGTCGCTCAAATACTTACAGTCCCATACATTTTATGCAAACATCAAAAGATTGTGATGTGTGAATCGGTAAATGAATCGGATTTATTAGCTGAATTTATCCAGAAAAGTGAGCCTTCTATCTTAACATCGGACAGAATTGTACAAGAAAAATCAGCCCTTCAAGATTTTTTTAACTGTATGCAAGAATTGTTTGACAGAGGACAAATATATGAGACGGTTCACTACCGATTTGACGGAGCAGAGATAATCATAAATCTGCTCAAAATACACCAAAAATTCATGGTTGAGTTTCGCAAAATAAATCGATTTGAGCTACAACCTCCGAGCCTTCAAACCTTGCAAGATGAGATTTTAAGGTTTGTCGGATTGGATGCTCAAGATGAAGAAATCAAGAATTCGTTCTTTCGAAAACTTCGTTTTGCGAATGAAATAGAAAGAAAT
>JARXAV010000134.1 GCA_029865665.1 Flectobacillus sp.
ATGTGTTCGAGTAATTTAATTTTATCTTTCATAATAGAAGCAATGATTCGATATAAATCCTCATAATTGACGGTTCCACCTAATTTGTCCTCTTCAGCCGCTTCTGAGAAATCTGTTGTAATTTGTATATCTACCTGATAACGATTTCCTATTTTCTGTTCTTCTTCGTAATATCCGTGATAAGCAAAAAACTCAAGTCCTTCTAATGCAATAATTCCCATAATATATAATGTAACTGATTAAGGTATATAAAAAAATCAGGTAACATTCCTGCTACCTGATTGTACTGACATAAAATCTATCAATTATAAATCGTCAAAAAACGAAGCGGCACTATTCACGAAACCACCACCATTCGTCAGATTTTCTTTTGTCAATTCATTCATCACCGATGAAACAGTAGGTAAGCCTAAATCTTTACCATCATTGTCAGTAGTCAATTTATTCACCTTACTTGGAATAACCGCTGCAAGATTATCCTCAACTTCTTCTGATTGTGATTCTTCTACATGTGTATTTATAGAAGACGGAATACTAGCAATAGTACCAATACTTTCCTCAACGGGTTGAGCCATAGCCTCAGCACCTAAGATGGCATGAACACTTGGTAATTCTCCAATTTCATCATCGTAGTCGTCTACAACGTCATTGGCAACTGGAACTGGCAAAGGCTCTACTGGTGAAGTTGGTTCAACCATAAAATTCTCAACAGTTGTTAGTTCAGCAACGTCATTTGTAGTAACTATTGATTCTTCTTGGATTGCCTCAACAACTGTCGTAGCTACAACTGCCTCAGGAACAAGTGCGGTTTCAGTTGGTACTATCTCTTCTACTTCCTGCTCTTTATCTTCACTCGCTATATTCAAGGCTGCGGCACGTTCACCTGCTTTGTCGTTTACACGCTCTTCAAAGGCTTTTACCTTATCTAAGGTTTCTGTAGCAAACTGTTTTAACTCAAATACCAAATGATCCTTATAACGCTCCATCGCTTTAAAGTCTTTTTCAAAGTGACGCAAATCACTTACGGCATCCTTTAAGATAAACTGAGCTTTATTTTCCGAATCAATAATGTTCATATCTGCTTTTTTACGAGCGTCATTTAAAATTTCTTCGGCCTCTATCTTAGCTGCTTCTAGTACTTTATCAGCTTCTAGTTTAGCTTTATCATTAATTTCCTGTTGGGCAGTTTCTGCAATTTTTAATGTTTTGAAAAGGCTCGTTTCAATTTCTTTCATTCGTGACACCTCACGTTCAGCCAATTCCAACTGGTTTTTTGATTGACGAAGCTCCTCTGCCACACGCTCCCACTCCTGAGAAAGGGAAAGTAAAAAAGCATCTACGGATTCAGCATCATATCCTCTAAATGTTTTATCGAACGTATGCTGTCTAATTTCTAGCGGAGTTATTCTCATGTGTATATTATTATTTTTCAAAAATGAATGACAGATAGGCCTACTCTATATAACTATCTACTTTATCAAATCTATTATTAATTACATTTCCAAATTGAAATATGCTTATCGTCCGACCCTGCAATTAAATAGTCAGTATAAGAATTCCAAAGCAATTTATTGATTGATGTCCCATGTCCAGCATGTCTTCCTTTATCAATCACTTTCAATAATTTAAATTCGTTGGCATCCCAAATTTTAATTGATTTATCCATACTACAGGTAGCAAAAATCGCACCATTCGGGCTATAAACGACATCATTGATAGCAAATAAGTGTGCTGGAATGTCTTTATAAAGATTATAACATTTGTTAACCTCCCAAACTTTCACGTGAGCATCCCTCCCTGCGGAAATCAAGTAGTTATAGTCGGGTGAAAAACATACTTTGAAGACTGAATTTTGATGTCCAGTAAGTACTAATTTCAAAGAAAAATCTTTCAAATCAAAGATTTTTATAGAGAAATCACTATATGCAACTGCAAATTCAGCAGTAATAGGGTTAATATCGATACTTCGAACACTTTTTTCGGATGCTTTGATATGTTTTTTGACTAAGAATAGGTTTACATCCATGATTACAATAGTACCATCTGAAAGTCCTATAAAGGCATCATTTTCAAAAATCTTTATATCAAAAATAGCCGAAGACGTTATTTTAACAGAATTTATCTCCTTTTTCTGAGCTACATCAATTAGATGTATTCCGTCGTAATTTTGGCCAACCCACAAATAATTGCGTTGGGCATCAAAGCAGATTGCATAAACAGAGGCTGGCACTTGAGCAATGAGTTCCCCCAAATCTGGTGTATCAAAATTCCACCGAACAACTGTGCCATCTCCTCCTGCTGAGAAAAACTGATTACCATCAGCACTAGAACTTAACGTATATACACAGTCTCTATGACCAGAAAATGTGTCTATTTTAGTTATTTGCATTCAAAAAATAATTTTGTACTATGTTCAATAACACCACTAAGACTTTATTTTGTCTATCCGTTTCATTCTACTGTCATTATTTATGTATGTAAAAATCCGTGACGTAACAAATTTAGGTCAATTATGGAGTAAAGACAAAAAAGTAGGCAACTAACTACCTATTTAAAGAGGTCAAAGGTACTGATTCTGGATATGTTACAAAAGGAACTATTTTCTTTTCTACTTTTTACCTTTTGATAATCCAGAAAAGTTTATGAAATTTGGGTTTATTGTATCAAATCAAAAGCTATGTCAGTATCCCTTTGTGAGCAAATCACGAAAGACAGTTGGGTTGTATTATGGAAAATCGACGAAGATTTATCCTTCTACCTGTCTTATTTAAATATTCATGAAAACGATTTAGTTGCTATTTCAGGAGTTACCCACCCACAAAAAAAACTAGAATGGTTGGCTAGTCGTTGTTGTGTAAAATTTGCCGTTGAGCAATGTGGACTTACTTATGATGGCATTGATAAAGATGAATATTCTAATCCATTTCTACCAAATCATCCTCACGCATTTATTTCTATTTCGCATACGAGTGAATATACTGCAACGGTCGTAAATTTTTCGAATGAAGTTGGAATTGATTTAGAAAAAATATCACCAAAACTTCAAATTGTTGCTCATAAATTTTTATCCGAGCAAGAACGTCCATTTGCAGAAATTGATTTAACTCATCTTTGCATTTACTGGTGTGCCAAGGAAAGCTTATACAAATGGTATGGCAAAAAGAACCTTTCTTTCAAGCACAACATTACGATTCAACCTTTCGAAATAGCCAGTACCGTGATTGAAGGAAGCATTGTTCTGGATGCTGTCACTCAGACTAAACATTCTCTACGGGTTTTCCATTGGGGTGATTATATCTTAACCGTGACTGTTTAAATAAACTCGTCTAATACTTGCTGGATTTCTTTTACTTTATAATCCTCTCCCAGTTTTTCAAAGGCAACAATCATATTTCGTAATGTTCTACGAATAATATCAATCGGTTCACATGGCTCATAGAATATATCATTGGATGGTATATTCAATTGAGCGATGTAATTATCAATATCAACCCGACTGAAAACCAATCCTTTATTGAACACATTGATATAAAACTGTACCTTATCTTGCTTGTAAGTCAGAATAAATAAATTTGGCAAATTAACACCGTACAAAGGCAGTCCTAACTTTTGAGCTATTAACAAATAAATGATACACAAGGAAATGGGATTGCCTTTTTTGGACTCTAGTACAACGTTAATCATGGAGTTGGATACTGCATGAAACTGCTTTGTATTTGCACCAAATTTATATTTTCCAAAAATCACTGAATTCAATATGCGAACTTTATCCATTGGATGCATTTCTTCACGAATTTCCATCCACACATCGTAATAGATTTGATCTATTTCCTGACGAAGTTTAAGTAACGATAAATCAGGATATTGATAGGTTGCAATAATCCACATTCCTTCCAATATATCTTTCGTTCCCTGCTCTTTCCAATCAATCATCCGATCGTAAAAAGTTTTGTATTGTAATTCGTGGATAATGTCTTCTATTTTTTTCTGTGTAAGCGGACTAAACGACGTATTTACCCAACGATCTTCTAATAATGGAATTACCATTTCGCCTAAAGATCTCAACTTTTCCTCTACTAAAGTTGCCACTTCTTCATCTTCATCATCTAACAAATAGACTAAGGCTGTTATTTCAGATTCACTCATCATTCTATGCAAAAGATTGCTCTTCGTTAATTATTAATGCTAATTCTATAAAACGCTACACCTCTTTGTTCTAACTCCATTCCTATCTTACAGGTGTATAAGCTGTTATCTAGTTTTTCTTGTACTACTATCTAAAATACACTATAAGGACGACAAGTCCAAAAAAGATAAAGAATAGTTTTGGAGTAGTACGCTCACTCAAAAAACAGAAATATAATTTTTTTTAGGAAGGCTTTCTGTTAATTTTGTCTCTCAATTATTTCAAACACTTTAGCATATCTATCCGATGAAGATTTTAGTAACTGGTGGAGCAGGGTTTATTGGTTCACATACCGTAGTGGAATTACACCACGCAGGCTTTGAGTCAATCATCCTTGATAACTTCTCAAACTCCCAAAAGTCAGCTTTACAAGGAATTGAGGAAATCATAGGCAAAAAAGTTATCTCTTACGAGGCTGACATCAATAATCCATCTACTTGGGATGCCATTTTTTCTGAACACAAAATAGATGGAATTATCCACTTTGCTGCAAGTAAGGCTGTCGGAGAATCAGTTTTAAAGCCTTTAAAATACTACCGTAATAATGTTGCTGCGACTGTTTTAATGCTTGAAAAAATGCAAGAACACCAGGTTAGTAACTTGGTATTTTCTTCTTCATGCACCGTTTATGGCCAACCTGACGCACTTCCTGTAACTGAAGCCTCTCAAGTAAAGCCTGCGAGTTCTCCTTACGGAAATACCAAAAAAATGTGTGAAGACATTATTCAGGATACCGTAAAAACAGGAAATGGTTTAAATGCTATTTCATTGCGTTACTTTAATCCGATTGGTGCTCACGAATCTGCACTAATTGGAGAATTACCTTTAGGCCCTCCTGCTAATTTAGTTCCTTTCTTGACCCAATCAGTAGCTGGTATCAGAGGAGAATTGGCAGTTTACGGAACAGACTACCCTACAGAAGATGGCACAGCAATTCGTGACTATATTCACGTAGTTGATTTAGCAAAGGCACATGTTTCTGCTATTAATTTATTGCTTAAACAGGAAATAAATCCAGAGAACCCATATTATGATTTTTTTAATATTGGTACTGGAAAGGGAAGTTCTGTATTTGAGGTAATTCACGCTTTTGAGGAAGCTACTGGCTTAAAAGTCGCTTATTCGTTGAAGCCTCGTAGAGAAGGTGATACTACGGTAGTGTACGCAGACTGTACAAAATCAAACGAAGTTCTTGGTTGGAAAGCAAGCAAAGGTCTTGTTGAATCACTAGGAGATGCTTGGAGATGGCAAGAGAAAATTACTAACTAATTTCTTTCGATTTCTCCTTTTAGTTCTAGAAAATATATCACTAAAATTTCCAAATAATAGACTTTCTTTGTAGTTTCAAAGTTCAAGTCTATTATTTATTTTTAAACTCATTTTGAACAGACTCATTAGAAAACATCTATGAAAAAAATATTAATCACCGGTGGTGCCGGTTTTATTGGCTCACACGTTGTTCGCTTATTTGTAACCAAATACCCAAATTACCATATCTTCAATTTAGATAAATTAACCTACGCTGGTAATTTAGCTAACTTAACAGACATCGAGAATGCTCCGAACTATACCTTTGTGAAAGGAGACATTGTGGATGCTGATTTTATCAACGAATTATTTGAAACGCATCAATTTGATGGCGTTATTCACTTAGCAGCAGAATCGCACGTTGACCGTTCTATCACAGAACCGATGGCTTTTGTCATGACCAACGTAGTGGGTACTTGTAACTTATTGAATGCTGCTAAAAATACGTGGAAGGCTTCGGGTTATGAAGGAAAACGTTTTTATCACGTTTCAACCGATGAGGTATATGGAGAATTGCATAATCCAGAAGATTTCTTCTTGGAAACTACGCCTTATGATCCTCGCTCTCCTTACTCGGCATCCAAAGCGTCTTCTGACCATTTTGTAAGAGCTTATGGAAATACCTATAAATTGCCGATTGTGATTACCAACTGTTCTAATAACTACGGCCCTAATCATTTCCCTGAAAAATTATTGCCTTTGATGATTAATAACATCTTGCACAGCAAACCACTTCCTGTTTATGGAAAAGGGGAAAATGTCAGAGATTGGTTATTCGTGGTAGATCATGCTCGTGCCATTGATACCGTTTATCATGCAGGTAAAGATGGTGAAACCTACAACATTGGTGGTTTTAATGAATGGAAAAATATCGACATTGTTTTATTAGTTTGTAAAACAATGGATAGCAAATTGGGTCGTCCAGAAGGAACTTCAGAGCAATTAATCACTTATGTAACCGACCGTGCAGGGCATGATTTACGTTATGCCATTGATGCAACCAAAATCATGAACGAATTAGGCTGGAAACCATCGCTTCAATTTGAAGAAGGGTTAGAGAGAACCGTCGATTGGTTCTTGAATAACCAAGAATGGTTAGAGAATATCACGTCGGGAAATTATAAAGAATATTACGATAAAATGTATTCGTAGAAGCCCCCTAGTCGAAGCGTCGAACCTCCCCAAAGAGGGAATTAGAATCTATTTGAAAAAATAACTAACAAATACCCCTTTGGGGGTTGGTACTTATGAAAGGAATTATTTTAGCAGGTGGGTCAGGAACAAGATTACACCCTTTGACATTGGCAGTGAGTAAGCAGTTAATGCCTGTTTATGACAAACCAATGATTTATTATCCGCTGTCGATTTTAATGTTGGCAGGAATT
>JARXAV010000180.1 GCA_029865665.1 Flectobacillus sp.
GCGAGTGTAATTGTGGCCATGGCTTCTTTTGAAAGCACCTACGGAAGTAGTAAAGCAGCAAGAGAACACAATAATTTATTTGGACTAAAAGATAAAGGATATCAGTATAGCACAACCACAAACAGCATGGCTCCAAAAGACTTTAGTTCTTTTGAAGATTGCCTAAACTTTTTTGTCGATGAAGTGCTACTGCATCGAACAGCGAGTTGGAAAATGGATTATTCTGAAATAACTAGAAATTACCAACAACGAATTAGAATGGGGGTAAACAAAGAAGACGCTGCGATTAAACTCATCGAGGATTTGATTGGTAAAGGGTACGCCCAATTAGATAAAACGGTTTATGCCAGTCGTGTCAAACGCATTGTGGATGCCCATAATTTGAAAAGGTTAGACATTTATTCAACGAACCCATCTAACCCCTCTCCGAACAGTCAGCAACAAGCGATTGATCAACGAGCATTATATCCGAGAAAACGTTAACTTAAAAAGCCGCTTCCAATTGAGTTGGGAGCGGCTTTCTAAGTTACAATCCAAGAATTTTTTTAGAGAATTTCCTTAATTGCCTAAATTTTGAAGAGGAATCTTTTGCTACTTGATTAGCAATTATTCTTTTTCTACTTTTTTCAGAAGAAGTCGATTCTGACGTAAGTCCAACCGTATCTACGCTTTCCAAGGGTGTAAACTTTTCAATTACGAGTTCACCTTCTGGATTTTTTTGATAGTATTTCCGTGCTTCTTGAAGTTGCTCCTCTGCTTTGTTTTTTAGGTCTTTATCCGAAATTTGTTTAATAATCTCTCCCACAGAATCTAATTTGGCACTATCAGCAACGTCATTTGAATAAAGTACGTTTTCTGCTAATCGGATATTAGCCGTATCTAACTTTTGTTTCGTACTATCCAATCCTAACTCTACAGCATCCTTTAAAATATCGGCTTCACGTTTATAGTACAAAGCAAAACCTGCCACTACAAATGCCACTACAAATGCCGCTCCAGCCCACATAGAACGAACCTCCGCATTCCGCTTGAGAATCAATACACGGGCTGCTTCTTGCTCTGCCTTTTCTTTTTCGGCTTGAGCCTGCTCTGCTTGCTCTTTGGCAAGTTCTGCGGCTATCCAAACTTGTTTCTGTTCTTCTCTCTCTTCCCGAAGTTTGGCAGCCCTACTAATCGGCTCTACTAACGTATCATGCCCTAATTCATACAAAAGACGACGTTGAGAATCCTGTTCTACTTTCAACAGAGATGCCTCACGCAAAATATCCAACGTAGTTTGTGCAACATGACGATTAGGAAAGCCTAACTGCTCTACCATAAGTGTCTCTACCAAATAGTGCTGTTCAAAAGGAATACGTTGACCATTCTGCACAAAAACATCTTCTACTAATTGAAATGTTTTATCTCGAAGTGCCTCTTCTACTTTTGTCTCAATAGTATCTCTGTAATAATTATTAAAGACGGTTTCAATATCTCCTCTGATATGTCCGTCGTTATCGACATCAATATCAGAAAACTCAAGTACAAATTTTGTATCGCCATCCATAATGGCTGGTACAAACTTATCTTCAACCTGCCAGCAAATGATTTGTAAGGTAGAGGTCTCTACTCGATTATTTTTATCAATAAGTTCCTTCACTAATTGCTCTGCTAAAGCGGAGCTTACTTCAAAAGCAGGGTTTTTGAACGTTCCTTGCGGAATATCTGGCAATGTTGCAGGCAGGGTCACGGCTGCTAATGCTCCCTCTTTATCTAACCCTCTTAATTCATAACAGTTTTTCAGAATGGCAGGATGATAATCTTTGAGGTCTTCTACCAAAGCCAAGCGATCTGAACGAATGGCAAAAACAATTTTAATTTCTGGTTTTTGATAAAAATTTAAGCGAAACTCCTCCGAAATAGCATCTTCGTCTAATAAATCCTCCTGACTTCGGTAAAAGTCTGGAACACTGGTATAAAGTACGTCAGCCAATTGTTGCTTAAATTCCAGAATTTGCTCATGTGGATAGGTAAATAATTCTTCAAATTGATCAAAGAAAAAGATGAACTCATTGGCTTCGTGCGAAATCTGATAGTTTTTTAACAAATGCCAGAATGAGTTATCTGTCGCTAAATATTTTTCTAACACTAAGGGAGAATGCTCGTGTGTTTTTTCTGCAATCTTGGTACGAATGACCTCTATGGGCGACGTTCTTCCTTCAATATAAGGACCAAATTTTATTTCAAAATAGTGAATCTGACGGTTTTGTTCCATCAATAAAGGAATGATACCCGCATTGATTAGCGAACTTTTGCCGTAACCACTTTTACCAAACAGCACCACCATTTGATGCAGAAAAATGTATTTATAAAACTCCTCGATGTCTTTTTCACGACCGAAAAAAATATTTCGTTCGTCGGTTCTGAAGGGTTTGGGACCGGGATAACGATTTTTGCCTGCCATGATTACACTCGTTCTTGTTTGATTTGTTTTACTAAACGTTTAATTTCTTCATATACCTTCTGATACGCTTCGTCTTGGTCTTTAAAACTCATAATAGACTGATTGTCACGTGGAATCACCTGACGAGAACTAAGAAAAGGAAAATCTTTCCATGCACAAGAACGAAGAAGAACTGGCAACAAATATTTCTGTTGCTCAATTGCCGAAGAAACTTCTTTTTCGATACAAAATTTAGATGCCAAAAAGTTTTTACTGACTAAACAAATCATTAAGTCTGCTTTTGATAGCTGCCCTTTAATATCAGAACTCCAATCGTCACCAGCCACAATTTGACGGTCTTCCCAAATTTCAATCTCCTTCGTTTGGTTTATCATCGGAGAAAGCGTCAAGAGTAGTTCTTTCTTGAAATCTTCATCTACATGAGCATACGAGATAAAAATTCGCACAGGAGCATCTCTATCAATGACGGTCGGCGTTTCTTGAGGTGTTGCTGGCACTACAACGGGACTTACAACGACGGGGTTCTTACCTCCAGGATGACAGTTACAGGTAAGGCTATCTAAAAAAGAAAGGGGGGTACAATCAATCATTTCGAGCGACAAACGACTCATCACAAAAGTCCGTGAAGCATCTGGCACTTTGTCGTCGATGGCAAGCACATTTTTATCAGAAGCCAACAATTTCAGCAAAAGGTGCATATACCATTTGCTGAAATTGACCCCTAAAAAAATAAAGCGTTCGGCATTTTTTAAGATAATCTGTAATTCTTGAGGCAAACGATTGTCGCCAAGAATGCTAAAAATGTAGTCAAACAAATCGTCATAGGTGAAAATTAATGACTCTGGTTGACTAAACGTTCCGATTAAATTATAAACAATTGGTCTATCTGTAGCAAGGTCTGTAAGTGCCTCTTTTTCAGAAGTTTTATGCTTGTGATAGTAACGAATAGGCGTACCCAATACCGAAGAAAAAGTATTTTCCTCGGGCATTAGCGAAAAGATTACTTTCGTTGGAATCTTTTTAACAAAACTGGCAACAGCATTCCAATCAGACTGATTTTCCGCAATCACTTTTTGCATTGCCCGTGCAATATGACGAACTCCGTCATTCTTTTCTGCTCTGGCACGACTCGGATTAGTGATTTTAATTTGGAATAATTGTTCTTCGACGAAAGACTGACTAATGAATTTATTATCTGTCAATTCAGCAGAAACAGCATCAAAAAAACTCGGATAACCCGCATATTCAACCACATCGGGGCCAAGAATCACAATACACCGTTGATTTTGAATATCCTCCAGTATTAAGTCCCAATCATCTATGGAAGTCACTTCATTCATGCGTATAAGGATTTAGTAATTATCAAACAAATTACCAAAAGTCATGCCTATATCAAAATTATACGCTCAATTCTTATCGAAAGGTTTTCAGTACCGTCTAGGCATACAATAAGGCTTTATCAACCTCTTGAATGACAAAGGCTAAATCCGCTTCATTCGATAAATAATCTAAATTATTGACATCAATTACTAAAAGCTTTCCGTCTTTGTAATTATCAATAAAATCTGCATAATGTTGGTTCAAATCACTGAGATATTGTTCTGAGATACTTGATTCAAAACTCCTACCTCTTTTTTGAATTTGTTGCACCAATTTGGGTAAATCCGCTTTGAGATAAACCGTCAAATCGGGAGCTTTGATGGTTGTCATCATCAAATCAAAAATCCCTTTATAGGTCTCATAATCTGCCGAAGACATCACCCCTGATTTATGCAAATTAGCAGCAAATATATGAGCGTCTTCATAAATCGTTCTGTCTTGAATAATCCGTTTATTGGACTTCTGAATTTGAAGTACCTGCTCATAGCGACTCTTCAAAAAGTAAATTTGAAGATGAAAAGCCCAGCGAGGCATATCTTCATAAAAATCGGCTAAATACGGGTTTCCCTCAACAGCTTCAAAAAGTACTTCCCAGCCAAAATGAGCGGCTAATTTGGTTGCAAGCGTGGTTTTCCCTGCTCCTATGTTTCCTGTTACGGCGATGTGCATTCCTTTTTTCGTTAAATTGATGACTGAACGAATGATCCATTTTATGAATATGAAGGTATCATTCGAAGCTGATTAAACCCTAAATTTCTGCTTTTTTCTGTCAAAAGCCAAATAGCCTCCTAAAAACAGTAACAAATATCATTGTGTTAGATAAATCAGAATTCCGTAACTTTGTAGCTACAAGTGAAATTTAGCAATCTAATTGTTAATTAAGTACTCGTTGATAAATAGTTTATGTTATTAATTGTGTCAAAATAGGATATAAGTTGCTAGATAATAGTAGCTTATTAAAACGTTGAACATTAAACTTTAAACCGACGACTACTTACACTTCTTAAATCAATGTACAATCTGTAACTCATGTTGAAGATGAAGCCATACAGCGTAATCCTTTATTACAACTACACTCCCATTACGAATCCTGACGAATACCGTGAAATTCATCACCTATTTTGTCTGGAAAACAATTTATTAGGTCGTATCATCGTCGCTCCAGAGGGGCTTAACGGAACCGTTTCTGGTCTGAAAGAAGACTGCGATAAGTACATGACGTGGTTGGAAAATGACCCTATTTTTGAGGGTACTAACTTCGATTTTAAAGTAGAAGCTCACGAAAAACACGCTTTCAATAAACTGCACGTTCGTGTTAAAGAAGAAATTGTTAATTCTGATTTGCCCGTAAATCCTTTGGTTCGTACAGGCAAGCACTTAGAACCTGCTGATTTCAAAGAAATGTTAAAAAATGACCCTGATGTAGTCTTAGTCGATATGCGTTCTAATTACGAACACAATGTCGGAAAATTCAAAGGGGCTATTACCTTTGACATGGAAACCTTGCGTGAGTTACCCGACCATGTGCAGGAAATTGAACATTTGAGAGACAAAAAAATTATTACTTATTGCACTGGTGGTATCAAATGTGAAAAGGCTTCGGCTTATTTATTAGAGCGTGGTTTTGAAAACGTATATCAACTTCACGGAGGTATCATTAAGTACGGTTTAGAACAAGGTGGCGAAGATTTTGAAGGGAAATGTTATGTGTTTGATAACCGTGTAACGACGGATGTAAACAATGTAAATCCAGTGGTAATTTCAAAATGCTATATTTGCGAAATACCTTCTGACCACATGGTAAACTGTGCCAATCCAGAATGTAACGAACACGTGGCGATTTGCCCTACTTGTTTAGAAAAGATGGAAGGTGCTTGCTCACAAGAATGTAAAGAACATCCTCGCAAACGTCCATACAATCCAGAGGGTTATTATTCAAAACAGTCGGACAATTATACACCTGAATTTGGCTTTAAAAGTCGTAAAAAGACGGAAGTAGATTATTCAGCAATGAATTTGAATTTATAATAAAAAGGCTTCGTAATGAATTACGAAGCCTTTTTACTGTACCAACTCAATCCAACCCATCTACCTCAAGTTTTGGGGTTATAGGCTCAATAGGCAATTGCATCACATAATCGTTCATCCAAAACTCATTTCCAATCTCAATATCCACTTCCTCAACAATGGCAAAACCATAATTTTGATAGAATTTCACTGCTGTATTGGTACGGTTTACATTTAGCTCAATCAACTCATATTGCCATTTAGTCGCTCTCAAAACCACTTCATTCAGTAAGACTTTCCCCAGTCCTTTCCCTTGCATTTCAGGCAATAAATAAATCTTGTGTATTTTCAGAATTGAATCATTTTTACGTTCAAAAGCAACAAATCCTACAGGAACTTTTGCGGATTCTAAAAGTAAAAAAGTATTGGTCATAAATTGTTTGTATAACGATTCGTCAGAATACATCCAATCTAACATATATAAGGTTTGTTCTTCCGTTAAAATTGAATCATAAGTAGGTCTCCACGTTTTTTCAGCCAAAGACTGAATTACTGGAATATCTGCTAAAGTTGCTTCTCTTATTTGAATACTTAACATTTTTTTATTGGTCAGGTAAGCCTTGTTATCGTGCAAAGCTTGTTATCTTTGAAATTAGTTTCAAGTTTAAGCATAAAAAAAGAAAAAAATACATTTTTCTTGACCAAATTCGATAAATCATCCAATACAATAGATTTGTAGCCAAGGAACTACAAATACCCCGTTAATATGAGCAAACCCTTAATTTTAATATCAAACGACGATTCAATCTTTTCTAAAGGAATCAAGACATTGGCTACCTTAATGTCTGAATTAGGAGAAGTAGTGGTGGTAGCTCCAGACACCCATCAATCAGGAATGGGTCACGCAATTACCTTAGATCGTCCCTTACGAGTAAACAAAGTAGCAGATTTTCTTCCAAATGTGGAAGCTTATACCTGTAGTGGAACGCCTGCCGATTGTGTAAAATTTGGCAAACATTACGTGCTAAAAGGTCGTAAGGTTGACTTGTTTGTGAGTGGTATCAATCATGGTTCAAATTCGTCCATTGCAGTCATTTATAGCGGTACGATGTCGGCAGCTATCGAAGCGGCTTTAGAAGGAATCCCAGCAGTAGGTTTCTCACTTTGTGACTTTGGTGCAGATTGCGATTTTTCACATACGTATGAGTTCGTAAAGAAAATTGCGTCTAAAGTTCTGACGGAAGGTATTCCAAAAGGAATTGCCTTAAATGTAAATTTCCCCGCAAAACAGGAAGAACCCATCAAAGGCATTAAAATTTGCCGTCAGACGGACGCTCTTTTCAGAGAATCTTTTGAAGAGCGAAAAGACCCTTACGGACGTTCATACTATTGGATGGATGGCTTCTTGCAAAATGAAGACAAAGGCGGAAACACAGATGAAGATGCCTTAGCTGAAAATTATGCTTCTATTGTACCTGCCAAATTTGATTTGACAGATTATAAAGCTTTAGAAGTACTGAAAGCCTGGGATTTATAATTCCCAACTCGGAACGGAACAATATAAAAGGCTGTCTCAAATCCATTATTTGGTGTAAAATTGCTTTTCCAAAGCACCTCATAAAAGCGGCAATTTAGAGATAGACTCTTATCAATACTCTTAATTTAATTAATGATATGGCGATAGTCGGAAGTCTTTTAAAAAGAGGCATTGGCTTGACTGCGGCAGTGAAAAGGCCGAAAACAAATCTTGCGAAAATGCAGCGTAAAACGTTAAGTAAGCTTCTCAACAAAGCTCGCTTTACGGAATTTGGTGAAACATACCAATTTGAGGATATTTTAAATGCGGCACTGTTTCAGGCTGACAAAGAGTTTTATCAGAAGTATAAGCAGCTAGTTCCTGTTTATGACTATGATAAAATGTATCAGGAATGGTGGCATAAGACCCACGAAGGTAAGAAAAACATTTCTTGGCCCGGTAAAGTGAAGTATTTTGCTCTCAGCTCAGGAACATCTGGAGCGGCAAGTAAGCACATTCCTGTTACCAAAGAAATGGTAAAGGCGATTCACCGTACTTCTATCCGTCAAATTTTAACTTTATCGTCTTACAAAAACCTTCCTGCTCAGTTATATGAAAAGGGGTATTTGATGCTTGGTGGAAGCACCAAATTACAGGATAAAGGCAATTATTTTGAAGGGGATTTGAGTGGCATCACAGCAGGGAAAATCCCATTTTGGTTTGAACGTTTCTACAAACCTGGGAAGAAAATCTCTGAAACGAGCGACTGGAGCGAAAAATTAGATAAAATCACCAAACAAGCAAATCAATGGGATATTGGTTTTGTGGTGGGTGTGCCAGCGTGGATTCAGTTATTGTTAGAAAAAATCATTAAAGAATATAAGGTCGAAAATATCCATGAAATTTGGCCAAACCTTGCCGTTTTCTGTCATGGTGGGGTAAGTTTTGAACCCTATAAACAAGGGTTTGAAAAGTTATTAGGACACCCAATTACTTACATCGAAACGTATTTGGCTTCAGAAGGCTTTTTAGCTTACCAAACGCACCCCAATTCGGATATGCAATTGGTCTTGAACAACGGTATTTTCTTTGAATTTATTCCGTTCAATGACCAAAACTTTGATAGCGATGGCACTATGGTAGCCAATCCTGACACCTACATGATTGACGAAGTAGAAGAAGGAAAAGAGTATGCCTTGTTAATCTCAACGGTGTCGGGTGCTTGGCGTTATCTGATTGGAGATACTATTAAATTCACCAATGCCAAACGTGCAGAAATTATCATTACAGGAAGAACAAAACACTTTTTAAGTCTTTGTGGCGAACACCTTTCTGTCGATAATATGAACCGTGCGATTGAATTAGCCTGCAAGCATTTCAACATCGACATTCGAGAATTTACAGTAGTGGGTAAAAAAGTTGAAACCACTTTTGCACATCATTGGTATGTAGGTACGAACGATTCCGTAAATGCAGATGAGCTAATGAAATTTATTGATAATACCCTTGCTGAAATCAACGATGATTATCCAGTTGAACGCAAACACGCTTTGGGTGAAGTCAAAATGACGGTTTTACCCGTGAGTTCTTTCTATGGTTTTATGGAAGCGAAAGGAAAAACTGGAGGACAAAATAAATTTTCTCGTGTCTTGAAAAAAGCAGAACAGATTGCCGAATGGGAAAACTATCTGTTGAAATAAGGTTGATTGATGGTTGTGTAAAAGGTTGAAGTAGTTAACGATAAACTTTTTACACAACCTTATTTATCCATTTATCGAAACTGTTTCCAGAGAATCAGCATCGCCGAAGTTATAAACACAAGACCAGCAACTTGATTGATACGGGTAATTACTTTAGGAGTGATTACCTGTTTCATTTTATTGGCATAAAAGGAAATCAAAGACTCCGCTAACATGGTAGCAATCAGGCTAAAACAGAAAAAGACAATGATTTCATTTAAGGAGAAATGCTCCGCCTCTTTCAAATACGTAGAGGTAGCAAATACCGCCAAATAGTTAGAAGGATTAAGCATATTTAACAAAAGTCCCGAAATAAAATAATATACCACCGTTCCAAATTTAGTCTGCGGATACACCAATTGTGGCTGTTGTTTAAAAATACTCGCAAAACCCAACACCAGCAATAAACCAGCCCCACCAATGGAAAGATAAACATCCATGTTATCTACCTTTGGAAGAAAACTCGTTCCAAACACTGCCATAAACATCAAAATTGCATCCGCAGCGGTTACACCTGCCGCAATCAAAATACCACTTTTATAGCCGTTATCAATACTCGTTTGGATAAGCCTAAAAAAGGCAGGGCCAAAAGTAAAGCACAGAATAAAGCCGTAAACAAAACCAAAAATTATTGCACTTATCATAGTTTTCTTAAATAATTGAAAAGCATTTAACGAAACCTTTCTCTTCTATCAACTTGTTAAATTCCTTTCATTCGGGCTACTTTCAACAAAGTTGCCACACTTAATGAATCCGTAATTTCGGATTTCATCACCATTTCAATTGCTTCAGAAAGATGGACTTTCTTCAACTGCAAGATTTCCGTATCATCAGGCTCAGATGCTCCAAAGCTTAAACCTTCGGCTAAATACATATATCCAACCTCATCACAAACTGAATTAGACAAATGCAAACGCCCGAGTTCCGTCCAAGTTTCCGCTAAAATTCCCGTTTCTTCTTTTAGTTCTCGTTTGGCAGAAGTCAAATTATCAACTTCCATCGGCCCTCCACCCATTGGGATTTCCCAAGAATACTCCTCTAAAGGGTAACGGTATTGACCCACTAACCAAGTGTAACCGTCTTTGTCCAATGGAACAATGGCAAGAGCTTTATTTTTAAAATGAGCAACCCCATAAATCCCAGGTTCACCATTAGGTTTTAAGACTTCTTCGTGACGAATACTCACCCATGGATTTGAATATACTTCAGTCGAGGACAGCATTGTCCATGGATTTTTATGGATTTCTTCTTTATTCATACCTTTAGGTCGCTTGCTATTTTTAGAACGCAAAGGTAGTTTAATAATTCTATTTTGAAAAATACAATCCTTTACTGCCTGTTTCAACGCTACTATTGGCTTAACTTAGCGTTTATAATTTAGTAATTAAAATAGATGAATTTCTATCAAATAGTTAATCTAACAAATTGGCAATCACAATCTTCAAAAAATGAACTATTCGACCTTATCGAAAATGTTAATCCTAGTTACTTTTATCTTTTTTATAAATTGTCAGGAAAATAAAGCCACCTTCGAATTGACAGATTTTTTTAAAAGAATACACTGGAACGACTTTAATCGTATCACTTTTGAAAGAAATCATCTTTCGCATTTCCTCCAATCTCGTATTGACTTTTACCAAAGAGAGTCATTCTTTCGTTTCATGAAAAATTCACCAGAAAAAATCTATTATCAGCATTTTGATTTGTTTGAAATATATGAAAGTGGAGAAAGAATTATTAACAAAAAGATTTTAATCATAAAGAATGGCGAAAATATAAGCTATTTGGGATTCATCACAGGACTAAAATGGGAACGGTATCAAGTTTCGGACAAAGAGAAAGATAGATTGAAATATATGGAAGTATATAACAAAAATCCTTTGCCAGACCAATCGTACTATATGATAACTAGGGTGAATGGATTAAAATATTAATATCGAATCCCAACAAGATTACTAACTCTTCCCAACTAGCTTTCATAAAAAATGGTCAACTAGTTATTAGGAATAACTAGCTGACCATAGATATGTTACAAAAAGTTCAAATGTTCCTTCAGATTACTGGTGTTTATTCTGGAATAGTAATGTGAATATTCAAGACATTTTCATGAATATGGTCTTTATCCAACACCGTATCTGCTTTTACATTTTTCAAGAAAATATTCTTCACTGGCAACTCTTTTTGCCCTAAAATTCTTGAAATAAATTTCACCTTACTAGCCGTCACCTTATCTAAATAGACGTTCTGAATGGGCGTTAAACGTCTCTCTACTGTAGGTACTAGGTTTCGCCATTGATATAAAACATCGGTTTCAATTCCTAAAATCCCTAAATCAACTTTCCCTGCTTTCACGTTGCTCATGTGTATATTTTTCACAAAACCACCCATACGTTCGTTGGTTTTGATGAATAGCAAATGGAATAATTTTGCTCCGTCCACTACCTCACAATTATCGATAAATACATTTTCAATACCACCCGACAACTCACTGCCAATAGCCACCAATTGATGTCCATTTTTGACAAGACAGTTACGAATGATGATATTTTTAGAGGGTGTTTTGAGTCTCCATCCTTCTGGATTTCTACCTGATTTAATCGCAATGGCATCATCTCCTTGATCAAAAGTACAATCTTCAATCAATACATTTTGGCTCATTTCAGGGTCAATCCCATCGTTATTATGCCCATGAGCATATACTTTTACTTTTCTGATAACCACATTTTTGCATAAATATGGATGAATTGTCCAAAAGGGGCTATTCGTAATGGTAATACCTTCAAGCACGATGTTTTCACTCCGATTGAATTGGATAAATTGCGGACGCAAATGAGCCGTATCATTGACCATTTCTCGCTCTTTTACGGGTACATATTGGGTTGCCAAATTATACAAACGTTTGATACTTTCCATGTGAGCCTTGGGTCTTGCAAACCATTGCTTCCAAATATCCATTTGTGCTTTCACTTCGCCTTCGCCAGTAATTGCAATGTTTTTACATTCGTAAGCATAAATTAGGGGCGAATAATTATAGCATTCCATTCCTTCCCAAGTCGAATGAACAGCAGGTAAATAGTCGCTAGGATTTTCAGAAAAAAGCAAAACTGCTCCTTTATTAAGGTGTAAATTAACATTACTTTTAAAATGTATTTTCCCCGTAAGCCACTCTCCTTCTGGAATAATAACGACTCCGCCTCCTAAGGCATTCGCTTTGTTGATTGCCTTTGCAATGGCTTCCGTCGTTTTTTCTTTGTTCCCCAAAACCGCCCCAAAATCAGTAATAGGTAACTTTTGACATTTACTAAAATCAGGAATTATAATGGTCGGTACGTTGAAAGGAGCCTTCACTTTTATATTGGTCAATGAGATAGGAAGCGTTCTTTGTCCAAAAATCAAAAGGCTTTGGCAGATAAAAATTGCCACGATAGTAAGTTTACTTTTCATTAATTTTCTTTTTACAAATTGTCTTTGGTTGAATCATACTAATTTTCAATAAAATAACGTCATTTAACGTACTCATCCGTCCTACTTGATTAGTAAAATTCAAAATTTAGTATTAATACTTAACATGGCTTTAAGTTTAAGAATCTTGATACACCCTTAATTAATTCGTACCTTTGCCAATCAACAATCGCTTCCATGAACAGTAAATATCATCTTATTTTCGCATCTTTTGTCATCAGTACACTATTGATGATTGTCAAGTTTATCGCCTACTACTTCACCTATTCGAGTGCTATTTTGACAGATGCTCTTGAGTCAATTATCAACGTGGTAGCCAGCGGATTTGCTTTTTATGCCATTTATGTGGCTTCGCAACCCAGGGACTTGAATCACCCGTATGGTCATGGGAAAATTGAATTTTTCTCAGCAGGTCTCGAAGGCGTGCTTATCATCTTAGCAAGTATTTTCATCATCTTTCATTCCATCCAAAACTTTGTACATCCAATGCCCATGACTAATTTGCCACTGGGTTTGGGCATCATCATTTCTGGCGTTATTATTAACTGGTTTTTAGGCTATTACGTAGAACGTTCAGGTATTAAAAACAACTCTCCTACCCTTATTGCCGATGGGCAGCATCTAAAACTAGACGCTCAAAGTGGCATTATCTTGATTCTTGCTGTAGGGTTGGTTCTTGCAACCAAACAGGAATGGATGGATGGTGCAGCTTCTGTGTTATTCGCCAGTTTTATGGCGTGGAGTGGTATTAAAATCCTCCGTAAATCTATTGGAGGCTTAATGGACGAAAGAGATGAAGAAACCCTTGAAAAGGTGGTAGAAATCTTAAAATTCCACAAACGAGACGAATGGATTGATTTACACAATTTACGTATCCAACAATATGGAGCGGACATTCATATTGATTGCCATCTGACTCTACCTCGCTATTTTGATTTGGACACCGTTCACGAGAACGTCCATGAATTTGAAGATATTTTGGGAAAAGAATTCACAGGCCATGTCGAAATTTTTATCCATGCTGATCCTTGTTTACCGCTTTGTTGTCATTATTGTCAGGTACAAGCCTGCCCTGTTCGACAAAGCCCTGTTACCAAAACAGTAGAATGGAACAAATTGAATTTATCCTTAAATCAAAAACACTTTTTAGAGGAAATTGATAAATAGTGCCTTGGGTGAAACAAAAAATCCTCTGAAACCTAAATTTCAGAGGATTTTTTAATTTAAATCATTACCTTAAACAATCGCTTGCAGGAACTCTTGACGAGTAGCAACTTCTTGGAATTTACCACCGTAATAACTCGTTACGGTTGATGAACTTTCGTCCTTAATTCCTCTTGAAGATACACAAAGGTGTTTGGCATCAATATAAACCGCTACATCTTCTGTGCCTAATACGTCTTGTAATTCACGAGCAATTTGCATCGTTAAACGTTCTTGTACTTGTGGTCGCTTAGCAAAATGTTGAACAATACGGTTCAACTTTGATAAACCAACTACTTTCCCATTGGCAATATAAGCTACGTGAGCCTTGCCCATAATGGGTACAAAGTGATGTTCGCAGTTCGAGTAGAATGAGATGTTTTTCTCTACCAACATTTCATTGTACTGATATTTATTCTCAAAAAGTGCTACAGCGGGCTTATTTTTAGGGTCTAATCCACTAAAAATTTCCTTGATATACATCTTAGCCACACGCTTTGGTGTACCTTTTAATGAATCGTCCGTTAGATCGAGTCCTAAGGTTTCCATAATTTGGCGGAAATGATATTCGATTTGAGCAATTTTTTCATCGTCCGATAAGTCAAAAGCATCCGCTCGCATGGGAGTATCAACAGATGTACCAATGTGTTCGTCGCCAATCTCTTCGTCAGAAATCATGATTCTGTCTTGATCAGTCAACAGGGTATTCAACAAAATTTCGTTCGGTTTCATATAATCTAATTTTTAGCGTCAACGTGTCGTTTAGTTTGTTTCGTAGTTTGTCATAGATGACCATGACAATATTTTCGGCAGAAGGATTTAAATCTTTAAACTCCTCGGTATCAGTGTTTAAGTTTTTATGGTCAAATTTATCAAGAATTTCAGATTTAACTAAGTTGCTTAACTCTTTGGTATCCATTACATAACCCGTGTCAGGATCTACTTCTCCAATTACTTGAACAATCAGGTCGTAATTATGCCCGTGATAATTGGGATTATTACATTTGCCGAACACTTCTTGATTTTTCTCATCAGTCCAATTCGGATTATGCAAGCGATGGGCTGCATTAAAATGCTCTCTTCTAAAAACGGCTACTCGTTTTGAACTCATTGGTTTTGGGGGTGTCGTTATTGTTTGGCGTACTTCTGAGAGTATGCTATTTGCAAATGGTGAAATAAAATAAAATGGGGATTTAGTTACCAAGTTTAAAAGTCGTCTGAAAGGATGTCAGCAACACTCTTAAACTAAATCAGGATTGTTATTTCAATTGACTAACACGTCTAAGTGAAAAATTGTTTAACTTTATTCTTTATTTGTTAAACAAAATTTACAATTCATTGAAAAATATGCTTCGTTTCAAGATAGAAACATCGTTTTTTAGTAAAGCGTTCTGCAAAACTAAAATTTACTTTACTATTTTTTAAATCTGTAACTTATTCCCGTTCATTTTTTTCACTTAACTTTGTTTCCAACCTTATGTCCTAATAAAATTAAGGACGAGTGCATATTTTAACAATTAAGAAATGGCTAAATTATTAATTATGGCAGGCGGGATGTCTTCTCGCATGAAAAAAGCAGACGACAACGCAGCTTTGGATGCAACATTGGTAGCACAAGCAAACACCCTTCCTAAAGGCATGATTGGTGTAGGAAAAGATGGTCGTCCGTTTATGGATTATTTGATTTATAATGCTCACAAAGCAGGTTATACAGAAGTATTGATTCTTAAAAACCCTAAAGATTCGGTTACCAAACCATACTACGACCAGTTAGTAGCTGATAACAAGGCTTGGGGAATGACGTTTAAGTATGCAACTCAACAAATTGCTCCTGATCGTGAAAAACCAGCAGGAACAGCCGATGCCATTCAGCAAGCGTTAGAACAAACTCCCGAATGGAAAGGCGAACGTTTTACGGTGTGTAATTC
>JARXAV010000193.1 GCA_029865665.1 Flectobacillus sp.
TTGTTGAAATTTTCTAAACTTCAAATCTCAGAGATTGCCGTAAACCTCTTTGATCAGACTCCAAGTAACTTTTCGAGGTTCTTTAAGAGTCAAACAGGTATCACTCCGAAGCAGTATTTAGAAATGTATTGATTTTGAATGTTATTAGGTTGTTTTTGAATCACAAAAAAAATTTATATCTATGAATTTTGTAATGTTTTATATTGAAATATCACAAAATTCGTAAGACATGAAAAATATACTACTCGTCCAAAGACAATTCTTAATTTTATTACTGACTTTTATCAACGTTGCAGCTTTCGCCCAAAGTGGAAAAGTGAATGGAAAGATTAGCGACGTAAAAGGACAGCCGCTCACAGGAGCATCCATTATTATCAAAAATACAAACAAAGGTGCTACTACAGATAGTAAAGGCGAATTTGTTATCGACAACCTTGAAAACGGGAAATACACCGTTGTCATGTCGTTTATTGGCTACAAAACGAAGGAAACGCTCGTAACTGTTCCTCAGGTAATGAGCTTATCGGTTCAACTTGATGAGGACGTTTCAGACTTAGATGAAGTAGTTGTTACGGGGGTATTCGACAAACGTACTAAGATGACGGCATCTGTAGCTATCTCTACACTCAATTCAAAGCAAATTGAAGGGGTTGTTCCAAATAGCTCTGCTGACTTACTCAAGAATGTCGCAGGGGTTTACGTAAACACGTCTCGTGGTGAAGTAGGTAACTCAATTTATACACGTGGTTTGAATTATAATGGGGGGTTCTTTTATGTTTCCATGCAAGAAGATGGTTTGCCAGTAGTAGGTATTTCTGGGCTTCTACAACCAGACGGCTATCTTAGAGCTGATGCAACAATTAACCGTGTAGAAGCAGTTAGAGGTGGAACAGCAACGATTCTAGGGCCAAATGCACCTGGTGGGTTATTTAACTATGTATCAAAAACGGGAGGTTCGGTTTTTGCTGGAGAGGCTCGTGTAAGAGTTGGTTTGGAAGGTAATGGTAAAAACCCTTATTATCGTACTGATTTTAATGTAGGAGGCCCATTGTCAAAAGATAAATCATTGACTTTCAATGTTGGCGGTTTTTATAGAAGTGCAGACGGAGCTAAATATCCAGGATATAAATTAAGTTATGGTGGTCAAATTAAGGGAAATGTAGTGAAAAACTACAAGTCTGGGTCGTTAAAATTATTTGTAAAAGTATTAGACGATAATACAGCACCATTTGAATTTACTCCAACAGTAGATTTTCAAAATCCACGACCAGCAGGGAATTTTACAAACACAAGTTCTACCTTGATTCAATCTCAGCAATTTGTAATACCAAAGGCTATTTCTGGAGCTTCAAAGGATATTGAATATGATACAAGAAAAGTACAAGCTTTCAATGAAAAATCGGTTGGTTTGAATTGGGAACAAACCTTTGGCGAAGGCTGGACGTTTAACAATAACGTAAAGTTAGCCTATAAAGATTTTGTTTCTCAAACTACCAGTGTTGTGTTTCCATTTAGAGTAGATCAATTGACATTTTATGGAGTAGGAGGGAATGTTGCTCGATTTGGTACGTATGAATTCTATAACCCTGCAACAGGACAAAGCTACGGTACAGTACAACAATTGCCTCCAGCAGGTGCGGGTATTCGTTTGATTACTAATAACTTATCTCTTCCAGGAAGCGAAGTGTTGCCAAACGCTGTTTACTATAATCCGAATCCATACAATGAATCTACCATGAACGACTTCATTGACCAAGCTACCATTACAAAGAAGTTGGACAAGATGACGTTTACAGGTGGTATGTATTATTCGGCAACGGATGCCACTCGTTTCTCTATGATTCCTGCGGGACAAAGTTTTGCTACCATTGAAGACCAACCTAAAACGATTGCTATCCGATATACCAATCTTGGAGGACAAAAATTCGAGTTAACGAATCCAACAGGGATTGCTAACTTCGGGGGAAGTGGTGTTTATGAGAATAAAGCGACTATCAAACAAATGGCGTTATTTTTAGGACATAACTGGGAAATCAGCGATAAACTAAATCTTGATTGGGGTATTAGAGCTGAGAACTTCAATATCAAATCGAGCTTTACCACCCCTAAACGAGTTACTCCAGATAGTCAAACGGGTGCAGATGGAAGTGCGACTACTTTATACGATAATCGTTTATTCACAACCAATCCAGAGCAAAGCTTTGATAAGAGTTTATCATTCAGTGATGTAATCTCTTATTCACTAGGGATGAACTATAAAGTGAACAATGGAATGGCCATTTATGGACGTTTCTCTCAAGGACGTAAGACTCCTGATTTGAGTTACTTTATGGATATTGCAAATCAACAACTTACGTCTAACATATCTATCGAAGCTCAAAGTATTCAAATGGCGGAATTAGGGTTGAAATATAGAGGGCAGAATTATAATTTCTTCGTAACACCATTCTATACATTAGCAAGTAACATTCCTAATTTCCAGATTTTCCAAAATGCAGATGCTACGTATTATGCTCCTGCTCGTGCATATCAGAAAATCGAAACGAAAGGGGTTGAACTAGAAGGTAATTATGCGTTTAGTAGTCATTTCAATGTTCGTGCTGTGGCAACTTTACAGACTTCAGTCGCTAAAGAATTTAGTGTTTGGTTAGCAAAAACAAATGGGCCTCAAGATGACGAAAAGGTTTCTTATGACGGAAATTACAATGATAATATCGCCAATATGTTCACTGTAACACCAACGTATAGTAATGACAGGTTGACTGCTTCTTTAAGCTGGCAATATATGGGTAAGCGTTGGGCAAATGTTGGTAATGCCTTTGAATTACCTGCTTTTCACTCATTTGATTTGAATACGTCTTATAAGTTAACGAAGAATATTCAAGCTAATTTCTCGGTGAATAATTTATTTGATACGTATGGAGTTATGGGCTGGGCTGCTCCAGGAGGATTCCCTGCTTCTTTAGATACACAAGGTTTTACTAAAGCAATGTTAGAGGCTAATCCTCAAGCAATTTATGCTACTTTACCAATCATGCCAAGAGCTTATTTCTTGACAGTAAGTTATAAGTTTTAAGCATAAACTTATCTGAATAAACGGCATAATCCTGAGGCTTTCGGCTTTCAGTATTATGCCGTTTAATTACCTAAATATTGGCTAAATCTAGTTTCGGATGGTAGCTTATTTCATTGTAATCGGAGTGAGTTTTTTTAAACTATTCATTATTTAAATAATCACAATGCTTAAACGAATAATAATTGTCGTCTCACTTTTTTTCATACATACCGCTATTTTTAGTCAAAATGTGTATGAAACGTTACAAATGGATTCTCTAAAAGTTGGAGAATATAACCGTTCGTTTCTATATCATACGCCAGCGAACTTGGCTAAAAATCCTAAATTAGTATTTGTCCTACATGGCTCTAATGGAAGTGGGCAGCTAATGACGATGTTTACTGAGCATTGGTTTAGTAAGTTAGCTGATGAAAAAGGAGATGTCATTGTTGTTTATCCAAATGGCTATAAAAAGCACTGGAACGAGTGCCGTAAAGAGGCCAATTTTGATGCCAATCTTTTGAATATTGACGATAATACGTTTTTTGAAAAGATGATTGAGTTTTTCGGACAAAAATATCAACTTGATGAAAAACAAGTGTTTGTGGTTGGGCATTCAAATGGAGGGCATGAAGTTTTTAAGTTGGCGAAAGAAAGACCTGCCTTATTTCAAAAATATGTAGCAGTGAGTGCCAGTTTACCAATTGCCTCTAATGATGATTGTTTTGCAAGCGAAAAACCCGTTTCAATCATGGTCATTAATGGTACAGGAGATAATATAAATCCTTATGAAGGAGGCGAAGTGAAACTTCCTGGTGGTGCAAAGAGGGGGGAGGTGCTTTCTACCGAAGCAACGATGCAATACTGGGCAAATTTGGCAAAATTAGATTTTTCAACAGCTACACGATACGACTTTCCTGATACTGATAAAGAAGACGGAGCAACAGCGTCACAGTTTAACGTGAGCAGTAAAACGTATGACATTCGATTGATTCGTGTAGAAAATGGTGGACACGTTTTGAGTGTCCCTGTAAAAGTAAAAGCTCCTGCTCAATTAGGTAAAGCGATACAAGATATTAACATGGCTCAGATAGTTTTTGATTTTTTCTTCCACCAATAAGTTGCTCGGTAATAAAATAATGAAAAAAGGACTTTTTACTTACGAAAATGGTATTGTGCTATTGATGGCACTAACCTTTGGTTGTTTATTTTTTGACCGTTTGGCACTCAATTTTTTGATGCCTTACGTTGCCAAAGATTTGAATTTGAATAACACGCAAATTGGGCTTTTAGCAGGTGGACTGTCCTTAGCTTGGGCATTTTCAAGCTTTTTTTCTACCGCTTGGGCAGAGAGTAACAATAAGAAAAAAATAGTATTTATTGTTGCTGTGTTCACCTTTTCGATTTGTTCCTTTGGTTCAGGTTTTGCTGTTTCGTTTACCACGTTACTATTGGCTCGTTTGATGATGGGTTTTGCCGAAGGCCCTGTTATTCCGCTGGCACAAAATTTTGTAGAAAGAGAATCTTCACCGAATCGTCTGGGACTTAATGCGGGTATTTTACAAGCCTTTGGTTCTGCCTTGTTTGGGTCAATTTTAGCACCTGTTTTATTGGTGCAAATTGCCGAAAATATGGGTTGGAGAAATGCCTTCTTCGTGGCAGGGATTCCGGGTTTACTTTTTGGTTTGTTGGCTTGGTTCTATGTAAAACCTTCAACCGCTGAAAATAAAGCTGAAAAGAGCGACTCAACACTCAATATTGCTGAATTATTAGCTTACAATAATATCAAATGGGGCATTCCTGCTGCCTGTTGTGTATTTGGATGGTGGTTTGCAACCCTACCATTTATTTCTAGGTACTTTGTAGAATCGCAAGGAATGTCTGCCGACCAAATGGGAAAAACAATGGGCTTATTGGGCGTTTCGGGGCTTGTTTCTTCGATTATTGTTCCTGCATTGTCCGATAAAATTGGTAGAAAACCAGTTTTGTTAGGGGCTGTTTCCATTGGTATTTTATTTCCTTTTGCCGTGTATTTTCTTAACGGTTCTGGGCTGCAATTGCCGATGATGTTTTTGACCTATTTCACGATGGGATCTATTCCCATTGTCGCTGCTGTAATCCCTTCTGCTACTGTTCCTGAACACCTAAAAGGGAAAGCAATCGGTTTGGTTTCGGGTATTGGTGAAATTGTAGGTGGGGTATTGATTCCTAGTTTGGCGGGTATTTTATCCGATAGTATCGACCCTTCTGCTTTTTTATGGGTGTCTTCTAGTTTAGCCGTTTTAGGGGTATTTTTTGTGTCGAAACTTAAATAAACTGAACGTCTTGAAGTACTCGTTACTTTCTGTTAATGCTTGATTTATAGTATATTATTGAGTTTAAAAAATATAAAAATGAACAAAAAACTGTTAGTACTCTGCTTATTAGTAACAAACGTCTTAATAGCTCAAAAGAAAAAACAGCCTTTTATGTGGGGCGTTGCCACAGCTGCTTATCAAGTAGATGGTAATTATCAAGTGGATGGAAAAGGGGAATCAAAATGGGATTTTCTGACGAATAAAGTAGGCATTACGCAATTTACCATTGGCGAAAAGCAAACAGGAAATGTGTCTATCAATATGTACGACCGTACTCAATACCTAAAAGATATTCAGTTGATGAAAGAGTTGGGTATCAATTCGTATCGTATGTCCTTAGATTGGAGTCGTATTATTCCTGATGGCGTTGGGGCGGTCAATGAAAAAGCGTTGGCTCATTATGACCAACTTTTTGATGATTTATTGGCGGCAGGTATTGAGCCTTT
>JARXAV010000196.1 GCA_029865665.1 Flectobacillus sp.
AGCTGGATTTATTCGGATAATTTTACCACTCAAACTATTAACTATCTGAGCTCTCCATGCACCTATATTATCGTTTTCATTAACCGTTGGAGTCGTAGGGTCATCAAGTTTCAAAATTCCATCATAAATAGCTTGCTGGTAGTAGGTATTTGGATTACTGCCGTTGTCAACAGTATAATGAGTGGATTCTCCACACGAAGCTAAGAGTGTGCCGTCTGTGCCAAAAAGTAAAGCTCCTGTATTATGTGTCTCTGCCAAAAGGGGAAATCCATCATATTGATCCTTACCAAGTAGTACTAATCGGGTACTTGTATCTATAGTAAGATTAGTTAGATTAACCGTATAACGAGTAATTCTACCAATGGAGGCATTTGCATAGTCGTTTCCATTCGGATCATAATCTGGCTTCCCATAATTGAATAGAAAATAACGATCTACGTCATAAAGTAAATAAATATAACCATTAGTCAAAAAATTAGGGTCAAGAGCAAAACCCTTTAGTCCACAATCGGTTTGAACATTGACTTCCTCCCCAATATCGAGGATAGTACTCCATTGTCCATCAAGCGACCGAACCCACACTTTACCATTTTTCTCCCAGGCATAACACCTTCCTTGAGTGTCGAAAGCAATACCATTTACATCACCAAAGCCACTCGCAAAAGTATTATCCTGGAAACCTAAAACTTGACAAAAAGCTGAAAAATACGTAGAAAGAAAAAATAGAATAACAAAGAAAAGATTTTTTTTCATGGATAAATCGAACTATGAATAGTTGCAATAAAATATTAGATAATAACTATTTATACAATTATCAAACGAGTATCAGGATACTCAATAAATTATTACAAGTTCATATTCTGTGCAATATTAGCACATTTATTGGGTAAATCATGAGCTTTAATTGGTCAAATAACTAACACAGAATCGACAAAGGAAATCAAGAACATATCTTTAGTAGCAATTTTGTTCATAAACTTTCAATACAAAAGCAATAAAATTATATTTTTTCATAATAAAATAGTACTTTAGAGTCATGAAATCCATTTCCTATATACTACTATTTTTTGCACTAATCACACTAAGTAGCTGTGAGGAAAACGACTATGTACAACCAGCAGAGTTACCCGCTCTTACACAAGAAGGAAAGCAAACCTTTGGAGCAGAAATTAACGGTGTAAAATGGATGCCTTTTCAACGTTACAGTAGCAATACCAATTTTCATGTACCCACGGCTCTTTGGGGAAAATATACTGCTCAAACCTTACGCATTGCGGTAAGTAATCAAGAAACGCTAGAAACCATGAGTTTTATGGTAACGAGTATTAAAGGAGAAGGTTCGTATCGGTTTTTGACCTATTATCCTAAACATACCAGCGGTTCTGAATTTACGCCTTATGCCAGTGTTTATCAAAAATGTAAAGGGGGCAATTGCGAACAATATGTGATTCATCCGTCTATGGAAAACAGTTTGACAATCACTCATTTTGACTCGCTTCAAAAAATTTATGCGGGGAGATTCACCGTTAGTTTTGTCAACAAACGCAACCCAGCCGACATCATCACCGTTCGTGATGGTCGATTTGATATTAAGGAATAAGATAAAAAACACGTCTCTTCTCCACATTTCTTCCTGTCATCTTCTAACTTTACAAAAAATAACAGAAGCTATGACTCTTATTAAAGCTATCAAAGGAATTAGTCCTATTCACGGCGAAAACTGCTGGTTTGCCGAAAATGCAACCCTTATTGGCGATGTAACCATGGGTGATAACTGCACGGTTTGGTTCAATGCCGTAGTCCGTGGGGATGTCAACTCTATCACAATTGGCAACAATACCAACATTCAAGACGGAGCGGTCATTCATGCCACTTACCAAAAAACGACAACCACCATTGGCAATTATGTATCCATTGCTCACAACGCCATTGTTCACGGCTGTACAATCGAAGACGAAGTGTTAATCGGGATGGGGGCAATTGTGATGGACGGTGCAGTTATTGAACGTGGTTCAATCATTGCCGCAGGAGCTATTGTGACGCAAAATACTCGTGTTCCGTCTGGAACAATTTATGCGGGTAATCCTGCCAAATACCTAAAAGATGTATCGCCACAGGCTGCCGAAGTCTTTATGCGTACTGCCAATAATTACTTAACTTATGCAGGTTGGTTGAAGTAAAGTTTATCGAAAAAACACTCGTTGACAAATAGTACAATCTATTTATTGTCTCATCTATTAGACAATAGCTACTTATCTAAATTTTTGAACGTTAAACTTTCAACTGACGACTACAAAAATACACCATGCCTATTCATCAAATCCTTCAACAATATTGGGGTTATTCGAGTTTTCGACCTTTGCAGGAAGACATCATTTCGTCAGTTTTAACCCAACGAGATACCCTTGCATTGTTGCCTACGGGGGGCGGAAAGTCCATTTGTTTTCAAGTACCTGCTCTGGCATTGGATGGAATTTGCATTGTAGTTTCTCCCCTAATTGCCCTGATGCAAGATCAGGTAGAACAACTCAAAAAACGGGGGATTCCAGCCATAGCTATCGTTTCGGGAATGCACCCAAAACAGATTGATACCGCTTTGGACAACTGTATTTACGGCAATATCAAATTTTTATACGTTTCTCCCGAACGCTTACAAACGACCTTGTTTATTGAACGGGCAAAACAAATGAAGGTTTGTTTAATCGCAATTGATGAAGCTCACTGTATCTCACAATGGGGTTACGATTTCCGTCCTCCATATCTGAAAATTGCGGAGTTTAGAGCCTTCTTTCCCGAAGTACCTCTTATCGCTTTAACTGCCACAGCAACCAAAGAAGTCAAACAGGATATTCTTGAAAAACTGGAAATGCAACATCCGCAGGTTTTTCAACAGAGTTTTGCAAGAGCCAATTTATCCTATTCAACCCTAAAGGAAGAAGATAAAGAACATCGGCTATTAGCCATGCTCCAGAAGATTCAAGGAACGGCCGTAGTCTATGTTCGTAACAGAAGAAGAACACAAGAAATAGCGGATTTCTTGGTTAAAAATGGCATCAATGCGACCTTTTACCATGCAGGCTTAAATGCGATAGAACGTAGTAAAAGACAAAACTTGTGGATTCAAAATCAGGTGCGTGTCATTGTTGCAACCAATGCTTTTGGTATGGGAATCGACAAGGCGGATGTGCGTTTAGTCGTCCATATTGACCTTCCTGATACACTTGAAGCCTATTATCAAGAAGCAGGACGTGCAGGACGAGATGGAGAAAAAGCATTTGCCGTTGCTCTTTATAATCAACCCGATTTGGATAATTTGCTAAAAAATGCCAATCAGTGTTTTCCTCCTATCGAGCTGATACGCCGAGTGTATCAGTGCCTTGGAAATTATTATCAATTAGCCAATGGTTCTGGACAATTTAACAACTTTGAATTTGATTTAATTGAATTTCAACGTCGTTTTGATTTACCGCCTACAGACACGTATTATGCGATTAAAATGTTAGAAAATGAGGCTTTCATAGCTCTTTCCGATGGTTTTAATAGCCAATCTAAAGTGATGTTGCGGGTAGATAACCGACAACTTTATGATTTTCAACTTCGCAATCCTCGTTATGACGGCTTTATAAAGTTGCTATTGCGGATGTATGGAGGAGAACTTTTTTCAACTTTCTTGAATATCTCTGAAACAAGTCTGGCAAAAGCTTTTTTAGTTCCTCCGCTCGAAATTGAGAGCTACCTAACCCAATTGGATAAGATGGAGTTATTAAGCTATGACAAGCACAGTGATAAGGCACAAATAACTTTTTTAACTCCTCGCTTCGATGCAAACGCCCTGCCACTTCAAGTACAGGAAATTACCAATCGAAAAGAGGCTTATATCGCAAAGGCGAAGGCTGTCCAGCATTATACCACGCATCAGCAACGTTGTAGAACACAGTTGCTACTAGAATATTTTGATGAAATTACCGATCAAGAATGTGGGGTTTGCGATACCTGTATTCGGAAGAAACGACAAGCGAAAGAGGGAAAACAAGAGAACCTAGTTGTTGAAAAAACAAAACTTCAATTGCTGCAATTATTGGCAAATGGCTCTATGAGTCCAAAATTGATTCTCCAGATTATGAGTCCTAATAATCAAACGGAATTTCAAGGAATCGTTCGTCAACTGATTGAAGAGGATATTCTTTGTTTTACCGCTGAGGGCAATATTGATCTTCACCAAAAAACAAAAAAAGCTCATGGAATTTCCTGAGCTTTTCATACTACCTAACCACTAAAATTTTTTAATTTATATTATTCTGACTCTTTGAACTAGAGACATTTAACTCAATTTGATTGGCAGATGCGTATTTAACCACATCTCCAAGCACAATAACGGCAGGATTGGACAAATTATTGCATACCGCCAGTTCTTTTATTTTGTTGGCAACCCCCACAGCCACTTTTTGCTTCTGGGTAGTACCATGTTGAATAATAGCCACAGGCAAATCACCCTTTCCCATTTCTTCACTAATATGAGCAATTTCAGCTAACTTACTCATTCCCATCAAAATAACAACCGTTGCTTTGGTTTGAAAAGCCATCCGTAAATCATCGGATATTGTTCCGTCTGTTTTTGTCCCTGTAATCACCCAAAAGCTTTCACTTACTCCACGAGTAGTCAGAGGGATATTTACATAACCTGCGGCAGCTACTGATGACGAAATCCCAGGAATATAGGCCGTTTCTAAACCAAATTGCTTGGCATATTCTAGCTCTTCCATCCCACGACCAAAGATAAAAGGGTCTCCCCCTTTCAAACGCACTACATGACCATACATATAGGCTTTTTCCACAATCATAAAATTGATGGCATCCTGCGAATGACTTTCGCCAGGCTTTTTACCTACATAGATTTTCTCAGCACCTTCTTTACAATAATCCAATAATTCGTCAGCACTAAGGGCATCGTACAACACTACATCCGCAGCTTTTAAGGCCTTTATCGCTTTTAACGTAATCAATTCAGGGTCGCCCGGGCCAGCTCCTACTACGGTCAATTTTGGCTTCGGTTCTAAATCCTTGAAATTTGCTAATTTTGTCATATCTCCTATCCATTAAGAGTCAAAAAAGGTGCAAAAGGGCAAAGAAATATTCCTTCTTTAACCTTTCACACCTAATAGAATTTTCCTTTATGTAATCAAGCAAAATACTGGATTCTGACCTACATCTACAAATCCATTACGCATTGCTTATGCTTCTACCGACTGTTCTCTATAGGCTTTTGCTAAACCTAAAAATGCTTTTGCCTCTGCAATATAAGAAGTAGCAAATTCTACAGATGGTTCATGCTGATTGATTTGTAACACTAATTCGGTAAAGGTTTTATCGCCCAATTTCACATCGCCTGTTGTCACAAAGTTTTCATCAAACTTCGTAATTACTGCATTTTGTGTTGATACCGTAACGCTTTTATCTAACAATAACGCTTTAGCTGCACTTACAAATACACTATACGCATGGTAGATAGAATCCGCTACACGATTTTCGGCGAAAGCAGCTTCTGTCCATTCCATTTTTTCTTCCGATTCAAATAACAAAGTAGCCACTAAGTCAATCATCACCCCTGCACATTCACCCACACCGATTTCTGTTGCAAATTGCTCAGAAGCACCCCAGTCGATGAAATCATCTTCTTTCAAGGTTGTTAAATCCGCCAATGGCTTCAATAAGGTATAGAAATATTTCTCACCCAAACGTTGGTAATACGCATTGAAGTATTCTCCTTCTAAAGCGTTTTCTTCGTAGTTATTCAACAAAACACGTAATACTTCAGGTCCACGTTTTGTCGGTACTTTAAGCACTTTATCAGCCGAACGCCCAAGACCATCACCTGATGCACCACCGCCTAACAATACTTGTAAAGCAGGTAAAACACGCTTATCAGCCGCTTTCAATGAAGAGCCGTGGAAACCGATATGAGCCATACCATGTTGTCCACAAGAGTTCATACAACCTGAAATCTTGATTTTGATGTCGTTGTTATGAATCAAATCAGGGAAATCTTCCATGATTACAGCTTCTAACTTAGACGTAATATTCGTACTATCCGCAATTGCTAAGTTACACGTATCTGTTCCAGGACAAGCCGTAATTTTAGCAATCGAATTAGCTCCTGCTTCTGCTAAACCGTGTGATTTTAATACGTTATACACATGAGCTAAGTTCTCCTCTTTTACAAATTTGAACATTAAACCCTGATTAATCGTCACACGTACATCATTAGCCACATAACCAGCTAACTGAGAAGTTAATGAACGAGTTGTTTCTGAACTAATATTTCCGTTCAAAACACGTACATAGATGCCATAATAGCCAGACTGTTTTTGTCTGAACGTATTCGTTGCCAACCAATCTTGATATGCTTCCGTTTCAGGAGCTTTCACGTCTGAAATTAACGTTGGTAAATAATCTGAAATTTCAGTCTCTGAGAAGCCAGCCGTTTCAATTTCTACCGATTGGTTTTTCAAAGCTTTGCGTTCTGTAGCAATTAAATCCATCAAGGTATCAAAGCCAATCTTTTGGATTAAGAACTTCATACGAGCCTTATGACGAGAATTACGTTCTCCGTGACGGTCAAATACTCTTAAACCCGCCTCAATGAATGGAATCAATTGATTTGCTTCTAAGAATTCATACGCTACATAAGCCATCATTGGCTGAGCTCCAAGTCCGCCACCAATAACAACTTTAAAACCACGCTTTCCATCTTGAATTTTAGGAATCATTCCAAAATCATGAATAAACGCCAAAGCAGTATCTTCTTCTGTATTAGAGAATGCCATTTTAATCTTACGACCCATTTCTTGACAAATAGGGTTACGTAAGAAATATCTAAATACCGCATCTGCATACGGAGTAACATCAAAAATTTCTTTACGGTCAATACCCGCTGTTGGAGAAGCTGTTACGTTACGAACCGTATTTCCACAAGCTTCACGCAACGTAATATCGTCTAATTCTAACTTAGCCCATAATTCTGGCGTACGCTCTAAAGACACAAAGTGAACCTGCACATCCTGACGAGTCGTCAAGTGTAAGTTTCCAATAGAATATTCGTCCGAAATCTCAGCAATACGATTCCACTGCTTAAAGGTCATTTTACCATAAGGCAATTTAATACGTACCATCTGTACTCCTTGCTGACGCTGACCATATACCCCACGAGCCAAACGAAGGCTACGGAATTTTTCGTCATGAATTTTACCTTCACGGAAAAGTTGGATCTTGTTGGCTAAGTCTATAATATCCTTTTCAACAAGTGGATTTTCGAGTTCAGTTCTAAAACTTTGCATATTTAATAGTATATAAAAGGCATCGCTCAATCGAATACCTTAACGCATTTAATGAATTTACAAGGCCAATGACCATTTATAACATCTAGTCTATAAAATAAATAGATTGTTATACAAAACTACTAAAGAATTATATTGATGCGAAGCATTATCAGAAAAATCAATATAATTTATTGTGTGGTAAGCTTCTGAGAATGGTAATGTTACCATTACAGACACGAAATAAGTTCTGTTGATACAAATTTGCACTTGAAATCACCATTTTACCAATCACTAATTCTTATTTGTCATTACTTCTAGTTATAGCAGTCATCACTATGTTAACTCATTAGAGTTAAAACTCTCATAAATAAGGACGTAATGAGCAAGTAAATCGCACCAAAATCGAGTGGTATTTTCATCTTAAAAAAAATCACAAAAAGACTAACCAGCAGAGAATGAACACAGTAATTTTAATAGTCTCCTAATAATTTGCTTACTTTAAGTCAAAAAGATGACTTTTTTTGTAAAAAAACAGAAAAAAACATTCTTTTCATTTTAAACATTCAAAAAATACAAGTATGTTTGTTGTCGAACCTCACTAGGTAATCTGTGAGGACAGTATAATCCGCCATCAATCATCATAATTAGGTACCTAAAACTGTGTACAACATTTTGGCATAATCTTTGAAATCCAATAAGTTGACCTATCAACCCAGTTACAATCCATGAAAAAAAACATTACATTTCTCGTATTAGCTTTTGCTCTTGTTCTTACAGGATGTACAGACACTAAACAAATTGCTGCATATCAAGATCAAGTTCACCGTTTGGAGAGCCAGCTTCTTAAAGAACGCCAAGACAATGCTGAATTGAGTAGCTTCAGATTTAGCTTAGAAAGTCAGTTCAAAAAGAAAAGCGATGACTACGTTAGATGTCAAGAAGATAGTAAAGAAACTTTCGAAACCTTGACAGTGAAGTATAATCGTCTCTTAGATGATTATAACAAGATTCAAGCCTCATACAAATCATTAAACGAAACGTATGAAGCAAGCAAAGAAAACTCAGCAAGAGTAATTGCAGAACTCGAAACCAGAATGAAATCTGTACGAGTAAGAGCTACAAAAGGAAGACGTTAATTATCTAAAAGTCCTTGATTTACATAAATCAAGGACTTTTTTTTATTCTAGTATTCAGAAAGAGCCATTTTAGTAAAACGAACAAACCTTTGTTAATATTAGTTAACGGATGTTAAAAGTTTTAGCATTTTTTTTGGATTTAATATATCATCTATTATCTTTGAATCAACCAATCAAAACAACTACAGATTTCACAGGTTTCAATTAAACAAAAAAATAATAGGAGATACAATATGGCATAAAGCTCTACGTTAACTAAATAGATTTATCGCAATGGAAAAGATCCATGTTAACGACAGTGAACTTGTATCACGCTATATTCAATTCAGTGACGAACACGCCTTTGAAACCCTTGTTCGCCGATACAAATCAAAAGTTTATACTACCATTTATTTAATCGTAAAAGACACTTACGTAGCCGAGGATTTATTGCAAGATACATTCATTAAGGCAATCGACGTATTACGTTCTGGAAGATATAATGATGAAGGTAAATTCTTACCGTGGGTTTTAAGAATCGCACACAATATGGCGATTGATTATTTCCGTCGTGAGAAACGCTATCCTAATGTCGTTTTTGAAGATGGCAGCAATGTGTTCAATACACTCGATTTTGCGGAAGACTCTATTGAGGACATCCAAATCAGAGACGAAACACACAGCCATCTAAGAAGCTTGATTAAACTCCTTCCAGACTCGCAACGAGAAGTACTCGTGATGCGTCATTATGAAGACATGAGTTTTCAAGAAATTGCTGATGCCACTGGCGTTAGTATCAATACGGCTTTAGGGAGAATGCGCTATGCGTTAATAAATCTACGCAAAATGATGAGCAAAAATTCTCCAAGTTATGATACAAACCTTTACTCAGAATGACATTATCCGTTATGTCTATAATGAAACAACGGAAGATGAGAACATCTTAATTCAAGATGCTCTGATAAGCGATGCAGAAATGCTCGAATTTTATTTGGATATGCTTGACGTACAAGCAGGTTTAGATAAAAGCTATCGACATCCTTCCCCAAACAGTATAGACACGATTCTATCATATTCAAGGAAAAATTCAGAAAGCCACCATACTACGGTTTAATCAACGTAGTATGATGGCTTTTTTGTGCTTTCTCTGGTGGAATAACGGTATTTCTAGCTATTTTTGATTTATCAACACAAAATCATTATGCTAAAGAAAGAACGTTACCGTTTATTGATAGACTATTTTACCCAAAATTTTCCCGTTGCTGAAACAGAACTTCACTATAACAATCCTTTTGAATTGTTAGTGGCGGTGGTATTGTCTGCTCAATGCACAGACAAGCGGGTAAATATGGTCACTCCTGCCCTTTTTGAACGATTTCCAACTCCTGAAATATTAGCGAATGCTTCTTTTGAAGAAGTATTTTCATACATTCGCTCTATTTCGTATCCCAACAACAAAGCGAAACACCTCATTGGTCTTGGTCAAAAATTAGTAGCTAATTTCAACTCTGAAATTCCGAGTACAATCGAAGAATTACAGACCCTACCTGGTGTTGGAAGAAAAACGGCCAACGTTATCGTATCTGTCATTTATAACCAGCCTGCAATGGCTGTTGATACGCACGTTTTTAGAGTATCGCATCGCATAGGTTTAGTTCCTAAAACCGCAACCACTCCCCTAGCGGTAGAAAAAGAACTCATCAAGCATATTCCCACAGAACTTGTACCCGTAGCTCATCACTGGCTAATTTTACACGGCAGATACGTATGTGTAGCCCGTTCTCCTCAGTGTGGTATATGTATGCTCAAAGGATTTTGTAAACACTTTGATAGCCTTGAAAAAAAGAAATCGAAAATAAGTAAAACAGCTACCAAATGAGTTTCACAACCCTGATAGATTATCTCCAACATAACTGGCTTGAAGTAATCGGTATTTTTACCTCCTTACTTTGTATTTGGCTAAATACCCTACAGAATACGTGGGGTTGGTTTTGGTCAATTGTTAGTTCAGGTATCTACGCTGTAATTTACTGGCAATACCAGCTCTATTCAGACATGGAGCTACAAGGAATTTTCATTATCCTAAGCCTGTATGGTTGGTATCAATGGCTCTATGGAACAAAAGAGCAGGAGAATTTAAAGGTAACCAAAATACCGTTCAAACTAGTACCCTTTTGTGGGCTATTTTGTCTTGTATTCGCTTTGGCTTCAGGCTATTATCATGCAAATTCAACCGATGCAAGTTTTCCCTATTTAGATGCCACGCTAACCGCTATCAGCTTAATAGCGGTTTGGATGACTGCAAAAAAATACCTTGAAAATTGGATACTCTGGATTTTTGCAGATTTTATTTATACAGGAATGTATTTTTCAAAACACTTAATCGGTACGAGTATTCTATATTTCTTACTACTTTTATTAGCTGTCAAAGGCTATATGGACTGGAAAAAAACAGCGGTAATCAACCATGAATAGATTTTCTGTAACGCTTCTGATATTCATTTTTTGTAACACCCTTTTGGCTACAAAATCTTATGGGTATATCACCCAATCAAGTAGTGATTCCCTTGAATTTACGGACTATTATGGCATTTATTTACCACAGGAAATAAAACAACTTACCCGCTTCGAAATTAGCTTTCAGAACGATAACTTAGTCGCTAAAGCAAAAGGCTTTCCGAACATTATATTGATTCGAAAAAAAGACGATGAATTTGAAGAACAACGCTTTGGATTACAAGTATTTTTTGTTCGAGAAAACTACAAAGTAACAGCCGTAAAAGTACTTTTTCAGAATAAAGAAATAATTGCACTGAAAGAGTGATAGGGTAGCAAAATATTCAAAAATTTAACTATATTGATTTTAATTAGTAATTATTCAAACAAATCACCCAATAGCACTTCATATCCGACAACAGTCCGTTAACTTTACTACATGACAGAGATTCCTACTTTCAGAAAAAACTTACCCACCCAAATTGCGGTGTTAGGCGGTGGTAGTTGGGCGACAGCAATCATTAAGATTTTATCGGAAAATAACGTTAAAATCAAATGGTGGCTTCGTCGTAAATCGGATGTAGATTTTATCAAAAAATACAATCACAACCCGAGTTACTTAACTGATGCTCCCCTAAATCCAAGAAAGATTAGGGCATATCATAAAATGCACGATGCCTTGAACGGTGTCGAATATGTGATTTTAGCTGTTCCCGCAGCCTTCGTTCCTGATGCACTTAAAAACTTGACCCGCAATCACTTTGCAGGCAAAAGAGTCGTATCTGCAATCAAAGGAATGATTCCAGAGGAAAATATGCTCGTAACCGACTGGATGGAAAAAGTATTTGGAGTTCCTCAAACCATGATGTGTGCCATTGCGGGTCCCTGTCATGCCGAAGAAGTAGCTCTTGAAAAACAGTCATACCTCACCATTGCTTCACCAAGTATGCACTTGGCTCAGGACTTCGCCAATCTGATGAGTTGCCGTTACATACAAGCTCATGCCATTGGAGACCTCTACGGGGTTGAATACTGTGCTGTTATCAAAAATATCATCGCCCTTGCCTGTGGAATTACCCACGGTTTAGGATATGGCGATAACTTCCAAGCTGTTTTAGTATCTAACGCCATGCAAGAAATCAAACGTTTTCTTGATATCGTATATCCCGAACCAACAAGGGATTTACATAGCTCTGGCTATTTAGGAGACTTATTAGTAACAGCCTATTCTCAATTTTCGAGAAATAGAACCTTTGGAAATATGATTGGACGAGGATACTCCGTAAAATCTGCACAAATAGAAATGAATATGATTGCAGAAGGATATTATGCTGTAAAAAGTATTCATCAAGTCAATAAGCGATACGATGTAGCAATGCCGATTATTGATGCAGTATATAACATTCTTTACGAGAAAATACCACCTACAACCGAAATGATGAACCTTCGAACATTATTGAAGTAGCAAATAGCTTATTTAAAAAGCCCCATGTAAGAGTTTTTCTTATGTGGGGCTTTTTTGTTTAATAGTATTTTAAAAATAAAATTTAAGCACATACAATTTATGACAATATTATCTTTATTTTTAATATTCATCACAAAATAAAACCAACCAAAATGAAATCATTTTACTTTTTAGTTGCCATTCTTTTTTGTTTTCAAGTCAATGCACAAGATGCCGTTGAATACAAAACTCCTCCAACTGCTATTCTTAATTTGGCAAATGCTAAGCCTTCACCCAGTGTAAGTATCAATGAAAAAGGCGATTTTATGCTTATCATTGAACGTAGTGCCATGCCTACGGTGGAAGAATTAGCTCAACCCGAATTACGCATTGCAGGTTTAAGAATTAATCCAAACAACTTTGCTCCGAGCCGTTCTACTTATGGAATTGGATTGTCTTTGAAAGAAATCAAGACAAGAAAGGATTTCCTAATTATGGGTTTACCTGCCAATTTAAGAGCAGGAAATTTTCAATGGAGTCCAAACGATGACAAAATTGCTTTTACCCAAACCAATAATGACGGCGTAGATTTGTACATCATTGACCTAAAAACAAAAAAAGCTACCAAAGCGAATAAGACGCCCTTAAACGTAGTTATCAATGAAATTAGTTGGACAGATAACAACACAGTTCTTTATAATGCGATTCTAAAACCTGCGAGTGATGCTCCTAAAAAGCCTTTAGCTCCCAAAGGGCCAGTTGTTCAACAAAACTTAGGAAAAGTAGCTGCCAGCCCGACGTATCAAGATTTAATCAAATCGCCTTACGACGAGCAATTATTTGAATTTTATACAACCACCCAATTAGTTAAAAATACTAACGGCGTAGAAACTAAAATTGGGATACCACAGATTTACGGAGATGTGACGCTATCGCCTGATAAAAAGTATTTTTTGGTAGAGAGAATTGATAAACCATACAGTTATTTAGTAACAGTCAACGGATTTAACTCAACTATTTTAGTAACCGATGTAGATGGTAAATTGGTTAAAACGATTGCGAAATTACCAAGTAATGAATTAGCACCAACGGGTTACGATAACGTTCTGAACGCCCCAAGAGGACATAATTGGGTGAA